>JAAYCZ010000240.1 GCA_012729495.1 Syntrophomonadaceae bacterium
CTCAAGAAAGGAATGGACATATTTATGATTGAAGATCCCCGCTATCAGTTTTCCCGGGAATCCGCCATCAAGGAAAAACTGCTGCAAAGACTGAAAATAGAATACCGAAAAACCCGGATGGCAAAAGTCGTTCCCCTCGACGATGATAAGCTAATACTGGTGACGGCGGCAGGGGATGCCCGGCAACAACAGTGCCCATACAGCTGCACCTGCGAAGAATGCCCGTATTTCACAGGTTCCTGTCAGCAAAATCTTGTCAAGGGTTGAGGTGGTGATGTTTGTTGTATGATTTCGGCCGGGAATCCGAATTTGAGCGCATGTATGAGGATTATTTCTCTAAAATATACAACTACATTTTTTATCGTCTTCTGCATAGAGAACAAACGGAGGAATTGGTCAGCGATATTTTCCTGAAGGTAGTTGTCCATTTGGATAGCTTTCAACCCGGCAAGGCATCTTTTAACACCTGGATTTTTACTATTGCCCGCAACTTACTGACGGATTATTACCGCAAAAGCAAGATCATAATCAGTATTGATGACGAAGGCTTTCCTGAATCCGCCCTGGCCGTAGATATTGATCAACAATGCCGACTTATCGAAGACGAGGAGCGGCAGGAGCTATACCGGGCCCTGGTTTTATTAAACGACCAGCAAAGAAATGTTATAGCTCTAAATTACTATGGCGGTTTCAACAATCGGGAAATATCACGCATAACGGGAATTAATGAGAGCACGGTTTCCAGCCTCTGTACCAGAGGTATAAAAAAACTGCAAACCTTGCTGAATGCTACCCGGTAATACTACCATAAACTACAGGTTGCCTACCCCGCAAGTGCCGGCGGCTTTGCTCGCAGTTTTAATTCCTTGCAGAAGCTTGCGTAAAATAATAAATGGAATAATGGCACGGCCCGGATAGCTTTCAGAGGGCGGTCGGGTGTAGTTGTGCTCCTCCTTGCCCCTTTATTCAATGACGGCACTCACCAGATTCATCCCGTTCCGGTATTCATAGTGCAATGACGCTGTTTTTTGGCGCACCAGATAAAGACCCAGGCCCCCAATCTGCCTCTCTTCCACAGACAGGCTGGTATCCGGCTCCCCTATCTGCAGCGGATTGAAAGCCGCAGTATTGTCGGCAATGGCAAGAATGGCCCTGGATTCTTCGCGGTGTATCTTGATCTCCACCATATTATCAGCCGCGGTGGGGACGCCGTATTTCAAGATATTGGTAACCAGTTCCTCGACAATTAACTGAATGGAAAACAGCCGGGACAACAGGAATTCATCACGGGCGCAGTAAGCCTCTATTTCGCTATTCAAAACCTCGAAATCAAAATCAGCCAGGCTGCTCTTATACTGGTAGTCCATCCGCTTCACCCTTTCCTCTGTTCATATCATTGGCCCAGATGCTGTTTACCGATTCATCCAGAGTACTACAGACCAACATGATTTCCTGGAAGGACCAGCCCTCCTGCAGCAGATCAAGCTGCCTTTGCGCCGGGCTCTTAACCTCGTGATCCGGTTTGAGGAATCGCCCCAGGTATTTATCTTCCCCCCGTTTACGTTTTTTCAGCCCGGCGGCGGCAATTGCCAGCAGATTATTAATAAATTCCCGCAGCCGATCGGCGGGAATGGCCATTTCCCGGCTTACTGCCTGTCGGCGTAATTGGGAGTTGCTAATGTTAATCTGGTTATCCTGCCAGAAGTCATGAACCAGTTCGCTGGCTTCCCACAAATATTCGGCAATACCCATATAAAAAGCGGCCGGGGCAAAACTATCCGCCAAGGGTTGGGTGCAGGTTTGCCTGATTTCAACGGTGCCATGGCGGCTGACGGCTACCGGTTCCAGGGAGCGAAAACAGGAAAGATCCGCTTCAGACCAGCGTTCTCTAGCAATATAATCGGCAAATCTCACCGGCGGGATGGCCTTGAATCCACTGGAACCGTCACTGATGATGAAGATCTTCAGAGCCAGCAAATGCTTTACAACCTCCTCAAGGGAAGCATAATCCCGGTCATAAGGCCGTACATTGGGTGCTTCACATAAGCGCCACAATATGTCGCGGAAACACAGGGTCGGGTGGGCCATTTCACGCTGCAATGAGGCCGGCAGCCGAGCAATAAACTTACGATTGTCGGCATTGGCGAAAGGCAGGGAATTGGCAAAAAGCATGGCATCAACAAAGGCCAGCTTGCCCAGCAGATTCAATAAATCCGGCAACTGGGGCAGTTCGACATCGAGATGGGTTTGGCAGGCAGCCGAGAAAGCATGGAATATTTCTCCGTCATGATGGCTGGTAAAGTTTTTCAAGAACTCCGCCTTGGCCAGCATAACCGGGGAATTAAGCGGTTTGCTGTCGGCATAAGCCGCATAAGGATTGATGCCCATTCCGCAGATGAGGTGATGATGCTCATGCGCCAACTCCTGCAAAGCTGTCACATAGCTATAAAAATTGGCGGCGATTTGGTCGATACCCGGTTTTTTAGCCATGGCGAATTCAATAGTGTTAAAGGTGGTTTCAAAGGAAAAGGCATCCTGCCGCGGGTTAATCGCTTCGATGGGAAAACCGTTCTGGTCAAAGCGCGTAGGGGTGAAAGCGAAGCGCTGCTTCAGCAAATCCAGCATGGCGGCAATAAACCCAGGCTCCACCGCCCGGCAGGCCAGATTCACCACCGGCATTTCAATTTCCACCCCTATACAGGGCTCGCCTGCAAACTTGTCAATAAACAGGCGGTAGATCAAGGCCTCGGCGCTGCTCCTCATCATCGACTTTCCGTTTCTCATCAGCTTATTTTGCGAATGGCGACAATGGTGATGTCGTCAAACTGCGGGGCTTCACCCACAAATATATCTACATTCGACTTGATTCCTTCGATCATTTCCGGCGCGGATAGCTGCTTTAGCGAGGGTAGGGCCGCCAGCAAGCGGGCATCGCCATACAGTTCTTCGTCCAGGTTGGTGGCCTCGGTTACTCCATCGGTATAAAGAACCAGGGTCTCGCCCGTTTGCAGCTGGGTGTACATAATCGGGTACTGGATGCCTTCCATAGCTGCCAAAGGCAGTTTGGGTTTTACCGGCACGAATTCACTGCTTCCGTCCGGGTGGACGATAACCGGCGGATTATGCCCGGCGCAGGCATAAGCAATCTCGCCGCTATTAATATCCATAATTCCCACATAGGCAGTCACGAATAGTTCCGCCGGATTCTCCTGGCAGAGCAGGTTGTTGGCGGTGCTGAGCAGTTCATCCACCGTTGTATTATGGGCCTGGGCCGCAGTTTTCAGAACCATTTTCGCCACGGTCATGAACAATGCCGCCCCCACGCCTTTGCCGGAGACATCGGCCACCACGAAACATAGTTTTTCTTCATTGAGCATGAAGAAGTCGTAGAAATCACCGCCTACTTCCTTGGCAGGCACCATCATGCCGGTAATATCATAACCGGGGCAGTCAATCTGCTGGGGCAGCATACCCAGTTGGATGTCGCGGGCTACCTCCAGCTCCGATTCCAGCCGCTGCTTATCAGCAGCCGACCGGGCTACCGCTTCCATGTATTCTTTAAGACGAACGATCATGCCATTGAAGGTGGTGGCCAGCATGCCCATTTCATCCGTCCCCAGGTCGGCAAATTCATAATCCAGGTTGCC
>JAAYCZ010000241.1 GCA_012729495.1 Syntrophomonadaceae bacterium
CTCTGAATCAGACAGTATCCCTTGCAGAAATCGGTTGTACTGCAGGCGACGGTAAATCGCCGGAGCCAGATTGAAGAACTGGGGGGTTAACAGAATGGATATCAAACTGCTGGCCAGGACGACATTATACAGCGAACTGCTGATCAATTGCTGATCCAGTCCCATTTTAGCCAAGACAAAAGAAAATTCTCCGGTCTGCATCATGCCCATGGCAATATAAAAACTTACCCGGCTCTTATACTTAAATACCCTGCTTATTATATAAAAGACAAAGAATTTGACGGGAATGATCAGCAGCAAAGCCAGTAATAACAGCGGCAAATTTTGAAACAAGGCATGGGGATCGACCATCATTCCTACGGAAACAAAGAAGAGAATAACAAAGGTATCCCTTAGGCTGATAATCTTTCCCAATATTTCATGGGCATAATCGGATTCACTGATCAAAAGTCCGGCTAAAAAAGCCCCCAGGGATACTGACAGACCCATGGCCTGAGCCAGCGCTGCTACCCCTAAACCCATACTCAGGGCAAGGATGAGAAATATATCGTTGTTGTTTCCCCGGGCCGCCCGTTCCATAAACAGAGGTATTATTTTGGGGGCCAGGTAGAGCACGGCGGCTATTATTATCGCGGCGATAAAAAGGCTCTCCAGCAGTTGGGGCAAAATCTCCGGCGAAAGCGTTTTGAGGTTAGGCAGTACTGATACCATCACGATTACGATCAGATCCTGTACGATGAGAATGCCAATCATCAGCTGACCATGCAGCGAATTCATTTCCCCGTGGTCATTTAATACCCGCAGTACAATCATGGTACTGCTGATTGATAATGCACAGCCCATAAACAAGGCTTCATAAGCACTCATTCCCAAGTATTTTCCCAGCAGTACGGAAAGAAGTGTCACGGCGGCAACCTGCAATAATCCTCCGCCAACCGCATATCCCTTGATACTCGATAGTCGGGCCAGAGAGAATTCGATGCCCAGCGTAAACATCAGCAAAATTACGCCTATGTCAGCAAAACCTTGAATAAGTTCCAGATCACTTATCATCCCGCTGACATAAGGCCCCGCCAAGATGCCTCCCAGCATGTATCCGATCAGCGGTGACTGCTTCAGTGCCTCAGCCGCCATACCGCCGATTAAAGCAGCAATAAATATGATTGCAATATTAAATAGCATTGACGTCTCGGACAATAGCTCCACTCCTCGCCTTGACTTGATCTGACTCTGCCTTATAAAGTCGGTTTTTTGAATTATAGCAATTTTATATTAATGCACACAAGCCGGGGCGGTACCTGACTTGCGCTTGCACAAGCCGGGTACCGCCCCGGTTAAGATTTTTCCTTTAAATTAGATGATGATGCAGATCAAGCCGCCGCTGCCTTCATTAACGATCCGCTGCAACGTATCCTGCAGTTTGTGCTGGGCATTTTCAGGCATGCGGTGCAATTTGTTCTGGATCCCTTCCCGCACTAAATCATGCAGGGATTTGCCGAAAATATTGGAGCCCCAGATTTTGGCGGGATCTTCTTCAAACTCATCCAGCATATAGCGAACCAATTCCTCGCACTGTTTCTCGGTACCAATGATCGGAGTGATTTCGGTGGTTATATCGGCCTGAATAATGTGCAAAGAAGGTGCCTTGGCTTTTAATTTCACCCCGAAACGTGAACCCTGTCTGATCAATTCCGGTTCTTCCAGGATCATTTCTTCCAGGTGGGGGGTAACCACTCCATAACCAGACTGCTTTACCTCTTCCAACGCGGAAGCGACTTTGTCAAATTCTTTCTTGGCAAAACCCAGATCCTTCATCAGTCTGATAATATCGTGATTGCCTTCTACAGCAAATCCGCTTACTTCACTGAGTGCTTTGAAGAATAGATCCTCCGGTACCGTTATGTCAATTGAAGCAGTTCCGGTACCCAGTTCCATCTCCTCCAGGCTTACGTAGCTGACATTGTCAATCTCGGAAAGCTTCTCGATGGCATTCTCGATATCGCGGACTTTTTTAATACCGCTTAGAATATCCCGGATAGCATTTTCCATTTCTTCCCGCAGCCAGAAATCCTCTTCCAATTGCTCAACCCACAGAGGCAAGCGAATGTTGACTTCCTGAACCGGGAATTCATACAGCACTTCTTCTAAAACACTGTAAATTTGTTCAATGCTCATGGCAGCACAATCAAGTGGCATTACGCTGACATCAAACTTTTCACTCAGTTCCTCCGCCAGTTCCAGGGTCTCTTTGTCATACGGGTGGGTGGAATTTAAAATTACGATGAAAGGTTTTCTCAGTTCTTTCAACTCACTGATAACCCGTTCTTCGGTTTCCACATAATTGCTTCTGGGGATGTCACTGATGCTGCCGTCGGTTACCAGAACAATCCCGATGGTAGAATGGTCGGCAATTACCTTCCTGGTTCCTATTTCGGCCGCTTCCTCGAAGGGCACCTCATAATCAAACCAGGGAGTCCTTACCATGCGGGGTTCCTCATCTTCTTCATAACCCAAAGCTCCGGGCACAGAGTAACCAACACAGTCAACCAGCCTCACTTTCATGGTCAGACCGCTTTGAGTGCTGATTTCAATGGCTTCATTGGGTACGAATTTGGGTTCTGTAGTAGTTATGGTTTTACCGGCTCCACTTTGGGGCAATTCATCTTTGGCTCTTTCCCTTTCATAAACATCCTTTATGTTGGGTAAAACCATTAATTCCATAAATCGTTTTATGAAAGTTGACTTACCGGTTCTGACCGGACCTACTACCCCCAAATAGATATCGCCGCCTGTGCGTTCCGCGATATCGTTTAAAATATGATTTCCTTCCACTTCTCATCTTCCCTCCCTCGGATTTTGACTTTTAAGGCACCGTTGCAAAGACATGGATATCCTTAAATATTGCTGTTCAAGCTATAACAGTATAAATATATTTAGGAAGAATCGTTAATATAACCAAAAAAAGAAAATTTCTTAATAAAAAAACGGACATCCTCTAAAAAAAGAATGTCCTATCCATTACCAGCAAATCGATTGCGCACTTTCAGTTGCCTGATAATTAATTTAATTGTGGTAATTAATTTCCTCTACTTCATGTTTGCGGCGGCGCTGCATCAAGTTATCAACTTCCTCACGAGGATCTTCGCCTTCATAAAGGATCCGGTAGCAAGCTTTGGTGATGGGCATGTCAATATTCATCTCGATAGCGAGCTGATGTACAATGCGGGTTGTATGTACTCCTTCGACAACCATACCGATGGCGGCAAGGGTCTCTTGCAGGTTTTTACCCTGGCCAAGCAGCTGCCCGGCACGGCGATTGCGTGAATGCTGGCTGCCGCAGGTAACCACCAGATCCCCTATACCGCTTAATCCCGAAAAAGTGCGGGGATCTCCGCCCATAGCTGCACCCATTCTAATCATCTCAGCCAGCCCGCGGGTCAGCAAGGCAGCGGCAGTATTGTCTCCATAACCCAGGCCATATGTAATACCGGTGGCCAGGGCGATGATATTTTTGAGGGCTCCTCCCAGTTCCACTCCGGCAACATCCGGGTTGGTGTATACCCGGAAATATTGATCCATAAAAATATCCTGGATATAAAAAGCAGTATCCTGATTATAAGCCGCGACCGTAACTGCGGTCGGCAGTCGCAAGCTTACCTCTTCAGCATGGCTTGGCCCGGACAGAACCGCAAAACGGCCACGCCAGGAACTTCCCAGCACTTCCCGCATAACCTGGCTCAAACGCATACCTGTAGATATTTCCAGTCCCTTGGCCGTATTCACCAGATAGGAATGAGTCGGTATATGGGGTTTTAATTTCTCCATTACCATGCGCAAGGCTTGGGAGGGTACAGATATAACCACCACATCAGCATCCTGCAAAGCAAGAGCCGGATCGGTTGTGGGAAATATATTTTCCGGAATATAAATGCCAGGTAAAAAGCGACGGTTTTCATGCTCTGCTGTTATCGATTCAATACCATCCTCGGGTCGGCCCCATAACCAAACGGAATCATGCAAATCAGCCAGATGAACGGCCAAAGCAGTTCCCCAACTGCCTGCTCCCAAAACGCAAATTTTATTCATGAACCTATTTTCCTTTCATCACCTTTACGAAGCCGCTCAATATTTTCCCGATGGCGATATATCACCAATATCATTAGGATAATACTCATTATCAGATAGCTGTATGGCTGAGACAGAAATATAACTGTCAAAGGCAGCAGAATAGCAACAGAAAGAGAAGCCAGGGATACATAGCGGCTAAATAATACAATGATAATAAACACGATCAGCAAAAATAGAAATACTTTGGGCATTAAATAAAGCACTGCTCCGGCTGTAGAAGCAACCCCTTTACCGCCCTTAAAACCTAAAAACACCGGCCAGCAATGCCCTATGACGACAGCTGCAACACAGAATGCAGCAAGTCCCTCACCGCCAACCTGCATTCCCAACCAGGCTGCAACCAACCCTTTCAGCGCATCTCCCAGCAGAGCTACGATAGCCGCCCGCTTGCCGGCAGTGCGCAGGGCATTGGTAGAGCCAACGTTGCCGCTGCCTACCTTGCGGATATCAATTCCTTTAAACAAGCGTATGATGATATAGGCAAAAGGGATTGATCCCAGCAGATAGCTGATGATGACCACAATTATCTTTTCCATAAGTCCTCCCGGTCTGATGAAATATATTACCTATTCTTTGGCTTCACGCTTGCGCAGGATCATTTTTATGGGGGTTCCTTCGAAGCCAAAATTCTTGCGCAATTCATTTTCCAAATAACGCAAATAAGAAAAATGAACCAGTTCCGGTTTATTGGCAAAAAACACAAACGTGGGCGGGGCAATGCCAACCTGGGTCGAGTAGAGGATTTTGACTTTATGTCCCCCTCCGCCCGGCAGCGGATTTAATAACATGGCTTCATTTACAACCTGATTTAATTCTGCGGTGCTAATACGCCGCATATGCTGCTCGGCTACAAAATCAGCCAGTTCCAGTACCTTGTAGATCCTTTTCCTGGTTACCGCAGAAATATATAGGATGGGACTATAGGCCATAAATTTAAGATCTTCACGGATATCTTTGTCAAACTTGTTCATGGTATGTTCGTCTTTTTCTACCAGATCCCATTTGTTGACTACCAGAATATTGGCTTTACCCTGCTCATGCACGTAGCCGGCGATTCTTTGATCCTGTTCATTGACGCCTTCGCTGGCATCCATCATAACAATCACCACGTCTGCCCGTTCGATGCTTTTAAGGGATCTAACTACGCTATATTTTTCGGTGGGCTCTTTTATGCGTGATTTTTTTCGAATTCCCGCTGTATCAATCAGAATATACTGGTTGCCATTATATTTAAAAGGGGTATCGATGGCATCCCGGGTCGTGCCCGGGACTTCACTGACGATCACCCGTTCCTGTCCCAACAAGGCATTGACAAATGAAGATTTGCCCACATTGGGGCGACCGACGATGGCTATTTTAATCGCATCCGGATCCTCTTTATAGGCTGACAGCGGGGCAAAATAAGAGATTACAGCATCCAGCAAATCATTGGTATTACGCCCGTGCATGGCAGATACGGGGATCGGATCTCCCAAGCCCAGATTGTAAAACTCAAAATATTCAAGCTGTTTATCAAAATTCTCCACCTTGTTGGCTGCCACTACCACCGGTTTCCTGCTGCGGCGCAGGATAGCAGCCACTTGTTCATCTTCGTGGGTTATGCCCTCTTTGGCATCCACCACAAAAA
>JAAYCZ010000242.1 GCA_012729495.1 Syntrophomonadaceae bacterium
CTGGTTTACTTCCAGGGAGAGTTCTGAAACAGCTCGCAAACCTCCGAATTCCATGGTTATACTATCTGTTTTTAAGGTTGCTGTACTCATGCGGCTTCACCCCGCCTTCTGGATTTAATCTGGTCGAATTTCCCCAGCACCCAGTCCCAGTTGAACTCTTTGGTACCCATCAGACCCTGACGATAAAAGAGTATGACCAGGAGCAGCAGAACCGAAAAGATAACCATGCGCATACCGGATAAACCGGGAATATTAAGTCCCAGAATGCTCATGGGCTGTTCTACCACCCGCAATACTTCCATCATGATGGTAATGACTACGGCAGAAATTACAGAACCGGTCAAGCTTCCCATACCGCCCAGCACGACGATCAACAGGATTTGGAAAGTAAACAGGAATCTGAACATGGTAGGATCTACCGAAGTAATCAGAAATCCCATCAGGGCACCGGCGATTCCGGCAAAAAAAGCACCAATGGTGAAGGAAATAAGTTTATGTTTAAAGATGCTGATGCCCATGGCCTCAGCCGCGATTTCATTGTCGCGGATGGCACGGAAGGCATAACCCCAGCTGCTGTTAATCATTCTTTTCAGAATCAGCAGGGTTAATATTGCCGCTCCCCAGTATACCCAGATACTATTTATAGAAGGAATATTTTTCAGTCCCAGCGAACCGTTGGTGATGGACACGGTGTTGGTTACCACAATGCGAATGATCTCTGCAAATCCCAGGGTGGCAATGGCCAGATAATCATCCCTTAAACGCAGGGCTGGAATACCAACCAACAGGCCGAATAATGCCGCCATCAGTCCAGCAGCAATAATGGCCGGGAATATGGGCCATTCGATTTGTGCCAGTGCCGGAGTGATAGGCACCATATAATAAATCAATTCTTTACTGGCGGGAGACATGGTTAAAATAGCTGCGGTGTATGCACCGACACACATAAATCCCGAATGCCCGAGGGAAAACATACCGGTAAAACCCAATACCAGATTCATGCTTAATCCAAGAATTGCAAATATGGCAGCCAGATTCAATATCCGGATATAAAAGCTGTTCAGGTTGATTTGCGACCAATAAAGCAGACCGCAGACCAGGATCAGGACCATTATGGTTAGAATATTTTTGCTGCGTTTATTTTTATCCATCGATCACACCTTCTCCACAACGTTTTCGCCAAGTATGCCGCCCGGTCTGAAAAGTAAAATCAAAATCAGGATGACAAAGGCAAACGCGTCCCGGTAACCTGATACCGCCGGGAAAAAGCCGACCAGCATAACTTCACAAAAACCCAGCACAAACCCGCCCAGCATGGCGCCGGGGATGCTGCCAATGCCGCCCATAACCGCAGCAATAAAACATTTTAAACCGGGGAAAACTCCCATCAACGGATCTACCTGAGGATACTGCATACTCCACATAAGTCCGCCGATGGCAGCCAATGATGAACCGACAGCGAAGGTGGCAGTAATAACTTTATTGACGTTAACAGCCATTAGGCTGGAAGTTTCAAAGTCACGGGAAACTGCACGCATGGCCATGCCTATTTTGGTCTTCTTTACCATCAAGGTAACAGCTACAAGTAATAAAAGCGTTACCGTAGGGATTATTATTGTCAGTGAAAGGAAGGAAATATTTCCAACATGGATGTTCCAGACCAATTCTGAAGGCCGGGGGAAAGATTTGGGACGGGCACCGATGGCTACGATACCGATATTTTCAAGCAAGAAAGAAACGCCGATGGCGGAAATAAGAACCGATATGCGCGGTGCATTGCGCAAGGGACGATAAGCAGCCTTTTCAATACCGATTCCCAGCAGGGTGGTAAGGACAATTGCGATGGCAAAAGCTATATACCATGGCAAAGTAAATATCAGGATGCCGTAAAAGGCTATATAGGACGCTACCATCAATAAATCAGCATGGGCAAAGTTTATCAGCCTTAAAATACCATATACCATTGTATAACCTATGGCAATTAGAGCATATAGACTGCCCAAGGTAATGCTGTTGGCAATATTTTGCAGGAAAATGTCCATAGACAAGTGTTACCAGCTCCTTTAATTGCGATCAAGGATGTATGATTTTTAAGGATTTTATAATGGGGGCAAATAGATACTCCCCTCTTGTTTCCAAGAGGGGAGTATACTTCTGAAATTAATGTTTACTTGGGATCAACCTTGCCCTCATAAACGAACTTGCCGTCGAGGACCTTTTTGATGATAGCAGTTTTGGTTGCATCACGGTTTTCATCTAGAGTGATGATTCCGGTTGCTCCCTGGAAGTCTTTGGTCTGGGCCAGTGTATCTCTGATCTTTACTGAATCAGCCGAATTGGCTCTGGTGATTGCATCCAGGGCCAGTTTGTAAGCATCATATCCTAATGCGGCGAAAGCATTTACTTCTTTGTTGGGATAAGCTTTCTTGAATTCATTCAGGAAAGTAGTTGATTCTTCGGTTACAGGCTGTTCAGCAGTAAAATGGGTGCTGAAATAAATATCTTTAAAATCTTTGACCTGATCAAGGAATTCCTGTGCTTCCCAGGTATCTCCACCCAGCATGGGGGCTTTGATGCCTATTTCACGTGCTTTGGCAACCATAAGACCACATTCAAGGAAGTTGCCGGGAGCGAAGATAACATCAGGATTCTTGGCTTTGGCTTCAGTCAATTGAGCGGAAAAATCTTTATCGCCGGTATTATAATTCAATTTGGCCAGAATGGCAGCATTGCCGTTGGTGGCTTTAAATGCTTTCTCAAAGTAGTTGCTCAAACCGACTGAATAATCCTGTTGTACGTCCTGGATGATAACAGCAGTTTTGGCTTTTAAAGTCTGGCTGGCGTAATTTGACATTACCGTGCCTTGGAAGGGGTCGATGAAACATACTCTGAAGTAGTATTCGTTACCAAGAGTTACTGCGGGATTGGTGGGTGAGCAACCGATTACCGGTACCTTGGCATCCTGGGCTACCGGGCCGCCGGCCATTGATACGGAACTGCCATAACTGCCGATGATTACGTTTACTTTATCATGGTCTACCAACCGGGCTACGGCATTGGCTGCTTCTTGTTTCTCACTTTTGTTGTCGACAACTACAAGTTCAACTTTCTTGCCCAGCACTTCGGGATAGAGCTGGTGGGCCAATTTGATACCTTCGAGTGTCATTTGTCCGCCGGCGGCATTCGTACCGGTAAGAGGCTCATAGACACCAACTTTGATGACATCCGGCTGACCAGCCGATTTGTCCGTGTCGGCAGCTTTTTGGCAGCCGGTGACAGCCAAAGCAGCTATCATGATTGCAACCAGCAGTACAGCCAATTTTTTGTTTACTCTTCGCAAAATATCTACCCCCCAAAATTTTTTCCGAAGTGTATCTCCTATAATTTTGAAGATACATTTTCTTTACTAATACTATCATTTTGCAAATGTTAAATCAATTTGAGTTATTATTCCCTTTAGTGTATTAAAATCCATTAAAATAAGACTTTACATAATCTCATATTCGCTCAAACGACGGTATAATGTGCGGCGGGATATTCCAAGAGCTTTGGCTACTTCTGTTTTATTATATTTGTACTTGGCCAGGCAATCGAGAATAAGCTGCTTTTCAACCACAGCAACAGTTTGTGTTTCCGTATCCGGGGGCGGGCCGCTTGTTTTGGGGGTAATATATTGACTGACCAGATCATAGGTAATTTCATTATTGGCAGCCAGTTGGGTCGAGCCTTCAATTACATTTTGCATCTCCCTGACGTTGCCGGGCCAATCATAATTCATAAAAGTTTCAATTACTTCAGGTGACAGCGACATCAGCGGCCGGTTAAAACGGCGGCAGGTTTTTTTCAAAAAGTTCTCTGCCAGAGGCATGATGTCTGCAGGTCTTTCCCTAAGAGGCGGTATGGTTATTTTAATTACACCCAAACGATAGAAAAGATCCCGCCGGAAACGGTTACGCTCAATTTCGGTTTCCAAATCTTTATTAGTGGCAGCAATGACGCGTACGTTTACAGAAACCAGTTTCCCTCCTCCCAGGCGCATAACCTTTTTTTCTTCCAGCACGCGCAAGAGCGAAGCCTGAAGATCAAGCGGCATATCTCCTATTTCATCCAAAAAAATCGTACCTTGGTCAGCCAGTTCAAACTTACCTACGTTGCCGCCTTTACGAGCACCCGTAAAAGCACCGTCTTCATAGCCGAATAACTCACTGGCGATAAGATCGCGCGGTAATGCGGCACAGTTGATCGCCAGAAAGGAATTATTTTTACGGGGACTGGCGTTATGCATGGCCTGGGCAATGATATCTTTGCCGGTTCCGCTTTCTCCCAGCA
>JAAYCZ010000243.1 GCA_012729495.1 Syntrophomonadaceae bacterium
ATAAATATAATTTGAATTTGAAAACTGTTAAGTAAACAAATTATTTTTTCTTCATCTATCGACTGAAAGGGAATAAATATTCGCAGAAAAGAGGCTGTCTTAAAGTCTGAATGATATGAATAACCCTAAAGCCCGAAATAACAAAATTCTAACAAGCCCATACCACTTTACGAGTGATATGGGCTTGTTATGAATAATATTATTTATTATTGTTTTTGCATTAGCAGCTTCAGTTTAAGAATATATTATTGCTTAACGCAGTGCTTCTTCGGGGATGTCCGCTGCGGTGGTATCACCCATTTCGAATACATTTTTAATGAAGAATATTTCCGGCAGGACGTTCATAACATAGAATTTGGCACTGGCAATCTTACCAATATAATAGCTGGCATCATAGTGATCCGAACCAATTTCAGCTAATTTTTTGGAGGCCAGGATGGCCTGGTCAAGAATCAGCATGGCACAGTTAATCATGGCGGATGCATGCAGAATACGGGTGGCATAAAGACCCAACATCTGAATCTTGCCGGAAGTCATGTAATTGTTGAAAGTGCCCAGGATTCCCTGATAAGCAGCAAATGCATCGGCAAATACTTTCATGGCCTCTTCAAAACCGGCGGCCTCCTTGTTGGCAGCCATAAATTTACCCAGTTCACCGAAGAAGGTCATCAGAACTTTGCCTTTTTTCATGGTAAATTTGCGGGCGCAGAGGTCAAGGGCCTGGATATAGTTTGTACCTTCCCAGATGGAGAAGATCTTTACATCGCGGGCATACTGGGCGACCGGATATTCTTCTATAAATCCATAGCCTCCATATACCTGAATCGCATTGGCAATCAGGTTCCAGGCGATATCGGTAGTATAAGCTTTACAAAGCGGATTGGTCATGTGGAACATCAGGTTGGCATATTCTTTTTCTTCCGGATCCGGACTGTCATGGGACAGGTCAATATAATAATAGGTCTTCATAATCATGGCCCTGGTTGCTTCAATACATGATTTCTGCAGCATCAGCATACGTCTTACGTCTTCATGCTCAATAATTCTAACGGCTGGCCCTTTCATATCCAACAATTTGGCTGACTGAACCCTTTCCTTGGCATAAGCCAAAGACTGCTGGTAAGCTGCAGAAGAAACGCCCAAACCCAGCAGACCGGTAGCCAGTCTTTCTTCATTCATCATCTGGAACATCTGGGCCATGCCTTCGCCTTTGCCGTCTTCTCCCGGCGGATTGCCGATCAGCCAGCCATAGCATTTATCGTTTTCGCCAAAGGCCAGGGTGCAGGTGGCAGAGCCTTTAAGGCCCAATTTATGTTCAATGCCTACCGTAGTAACATCATTGCTTTCACCCAGGGAACCATCTTCGTTGACCCAGATTTTAGGTACGACAAACAAGGATAGACCGGCAGTGCCTTTGCGTGCACCTTCGATACGGGCCAGACACAGATGGACAAAATTTTTGGCAATATCATTGTCGCCGGCGGTTATAAACATCTTGCCGCCTTTGATCTTGTATAGACCGGGGGTATCGGTCGGGAAAGCTTTAGTGGAAGCATTGCCGACATCTGATCCGGCACCGGCTTCGGTAATACACATGGTTCCTCCCCATTCACCGGAGAAAATTTTAGGCAGAAATCTTTCCTTTAATTCAGGCGCGGCAAAAGACTGGATAACTCCACCGGCACCCATGGTCAGGCCCCAATAGGTGGTTACGGCCGGGGAAGCATTAATTTGCATTTCACCGATAGCGGCATTCATTATCAAAGGCATACGGCCTTCTGCTTCGCGGTCGGCATTCTGCGGTCCCAGACCAGCTTCCATAACTGTGGCATAGGCTTTTTTTACCGCTTCAGGCGTGATGACTTTGCCGTCGATGAATTTAACCCCTATCTCATCACACTCTACGTTAGCAGGAGCAATGACATCACGGCTGATTTTATAGTTTACATCAAGAATGGAATCCAAATCGTCTATAGAGTAATAATCCCGGTAAGCCTCAAATCCGAGCAGTTTGTCCATATCCAGCCATTCTTTAAGAATAAACTGAAGATCCCGGACGTCATAAATGTAATTGCCAGCACTCATTTTTAAATACGCCTCCTTTAATTTGCAAAATATTATCCATCTTTACCGTTAAAGAAATCAGATTATTTAACATCTCCCTTTTTTATATTTTGCTAAACATTCTGAGAAGCTGATTTAAGGCGTTATTTTTCTTAGTATTTATTCCCCCTGTCAGAATCCGAGTGGCGGAGGGTGATCATGGGTGCTATTTCCTCTTAGACTTTTATTCCCCCTTACAAATTTATTTAAGGATTAACCATAAAAACTTATCGGTTCCTCAGATGTCTCAATAATTGGACTAGCTTGTATTTTGGGAAATGTATAAATATTTATATTATTTTATCATAGATATTTCTTAATAAAAAGGAATTTAAAGGATATGAATTTTATTGAATGGAGTACTATTAAAACAAATTTCTGATTTTAAATTATTTTTAAAGATAGCAAAGGCCACAGCTATTGGCTGCGGCCTTCAGAGCTCAAAAAAGGCGAATAGCTGCGTTATGTGAAAATCCCGTTCAATCAGCGTACCATATGTACGCCTCAATCGCGGGCTTTTTACAAGCCTTGCTCTTCGCCTTTTTTGCTCGCTCTGATGATTTTAAACTTTATCGACAGTCTAAAAGGCCGCAGCTATCAGCTGCGGCCTTTTAATCTAATTATTTTATTGACTAGTGGCTATTGCTTAAAATACAATTAGCGGATGCATTCTTCCGGAATATCTGCACAGGTGCTGTCGCCAATTTCCATGACTCTCTTAATGTTGAATACCTGCGGTACGATGTTCTTGATAAAGAAACGGGCACTGGCGATTTTGCCTTTATAATAGGAAGCATCAAAATGATCTTCGCCGACTTCTGCCAATTTCTTGGTAGCCAATACGGCCTGATCCAGGATCAAACTGCCAGCGTAGACCATGGCGGTGGCATGCAGAATACGGGTAGCAAATACACCCAGCATATTGATTTTACCGCTGGTCATAAAGCCGTTGAAGAGACCTAAGATTCCTTGATAATCAGTAAACGCTTCACCCAAAATTTTAATTTCATCTTCAAAACCGGCAACGTTCTTGTGAATTGCAAGGGTCTTGCCAATTTCCTGCATGAAAGTCATTACGACTTTGCCTTTTTTCATGGTCATTTTGCGGGCGCA
>JAAYCZ010000244.1 GCA_012729495.1 Syntrophomonadaceae bacterium
ACAGAGCATTCGGTTTCAGACGCAGCAGTGCCACCAACTGAGTAAGTGCCCCGGAAGCCAGCATGCAGATGGATTTTATATTGTGAATGCTGGTCAGCGATTCGATGATTTTTTCCAGTCCATGACGGGTATTGTCAATAATGCTTAAATCCCGGTAGGCGCGCAGGGCTGTAATCACAGCGGTGTGCAGTTTCTGGGTGGTAAGCTCGGTTTTCTCCTGGTAATCATTGATGTCATACTCCAGAATCACTTGTTGCTCGGGGGCATGTCCAGGCTGGCCGGTACGGAGAATGATGCGCACCAGCTGGTTCTGCAGTTCCTGGCGGATATATTTGACCAGTTCCAGACCGGCCGTTTCCTTTTCCATTACCACATCCAGAAGAATGACGGCTATATCAGCATTGTCTGCCAGGATTTGCCGGGCTTCACCGGCTGAATAAGCACTGATAAACGAAATCTTCTTGTCCTCAAAAATCAGTCGTTTCAATGCGAATTTGGTGGCGGCATGTACTTCTTCTTCATCTTCCACAACCAGTACTTTCCAGGTGTTATCTGCCGGCGGTGGACACCATTTCGCTTTTTGATCTTCATTTACGTGCATTTTCTTACCCCCATTTTCAGCAATTTTTCTATAACGGGAAACGAATGATAAAACGGGTGCCTTGGCCTGGTTCACTCTGGCATTCTATTGAGCCTGCCAACTGCAGGGTGACGATATTATAGACAATATGCAAGCCCAGGCCTGTTCCGCCGGAAGCCCTTCTGGTTGTAAAAAAGGGATCAAAAATACGATTCAAAACCTCTGCTTCCATGCCTTTGCCGTCATCTGCGTATTGCATTTCCAGCCGGTTATCAGTCTCCATGATATCAATAGAAATTGTGCCGGAGCTGTCAGCATCATACGCATGCAGCAGTGAGTTCATAACAAAATTGGTGATAATTTGAGCGAAAGCACCCGGAAAACTATTGATCTGCAGGTTATCATCACAGTTTGTGACAATCTGCAGACGGGTTCTCTTTAATTTGGGATGCAGGCTCAGGAGGATTTCTCCCAGGTATTCTTTTACATGAAAAATTCTTTTTACTTCGGCGGATTGATCGACGGAAACCTGCTTGAAACTGCGCAATAAGACGGCAGCCCGTTCCAGGTTTTTCAATATAATATGGCTGGCTTCACTGCAGTCTTCCAGATATTCCTGCACAAGCTGGGGGATGGAATCAATCCGGCCGGATTTGGTCAAGTCAGTAGTAATTTGTTTGAGATGAGAAGCAGTGGTTACCGCTACCCCGATCGGGGTACTGACTTCATGCGCCACACCTGCTACCAGGTTGCCCAGGGAAGCCATTTTTTCAGATAAAACCGATTGCTGCTGGGTGATCTGCAGTTGTTCGATGGCTGCAAAAAGCTCCTGGTTCATGGCCTGCAGTTCTTGATTGGCCGCCATCAAATCCTCGGTACGGCTTTGTACGCGGTCCTCCAGCTCATCGTTGGCTTCCCGCAAGGCTTCTTCAGCTCGCTTTTTATCGGTAACATCATTAATGATACTTAAAACACAGTTTTCTCCGTTCACTTCAATTAATTTGGCAGAGATTAAAGCGTGACGCATCTCTCCGTCAGTGCGAAAAAAAGAAGTTTCATGATCATAGACGAAGCCTTTTTCCAAAAGCTGTTTTTCGATCTGGGAAGCTAAACCTGCTTCCTGCCATGGGTTGAGATCGGAAGGGAACCCTTCTTCCGGAGAATAGCCGAAGATACGGTAGGTACTCTCATTTATCCGCAGGAAGCTGCCGTCTGCCCAGCGGCGGATGGTCATGGCCACCGGGCTGGCATTAAAAGCAATGGAAAAAAGCTGTTCGGAGGAGCGCAAGGCCTCTTCCGCGCGGATACGTTCAGTGATATCATTTACCACTGCCAGGATACAAGGTTCTTCACCCATGGTCAGGATATCCGCAGAAAGCAAACCGGTTTTTATTTCTCCGTTTTTACGACGGAATTTTATTTCCAGACTGCGGGCGGTTCCGGTTTTCAGAAAAACCCGCAAAAGCTTGCGCCTGCTTTCAGCATCGGCCCAGATTTGTATATCCTGATCGGTCCGTCCAATCACTTCATCCCGTTCATAACCGGTTATTTCCAGCCAGGCATCATTTACTTCCAGATACGTGCCGTCTGATACTCTGGCAATATTAATGGCGGTAGGGGTGCAGCGAAAAGCCTTGACAAAGCGTTCTTCATAAAAGCGCAAAGCAGATTCCATGTGTTGAGAGTCGAGCATTTCCGTTTTGGTTGCCTGCACAGGGTCATTTTCATTATACAAAAGCAACACCTGCTTTCTGGTTGGAATCAATCAGCGGTTGTGATTGCCGAAGTACACGGGAAATACTTTTTACAGTCGGGATGAAAAGAGGTTTTAATGGCTGCTTAAGAATAACTTTAGAGAGATTCGGTATTATTTACGCATTAAGAGATGCGTGCCAAGAGTTCAGTTTTTGTCATAAAATGTATATAATAATTACAATTTAGCATATTGGACAAATGAATGCAATCAACGACAAGTGCTTGCTGATAAGCGAAAATAAGCGTAAAGCCAATCGCTTTTTAAAGAGCATCAAGCGCAGCCTGGGAGGAGTTCTTTTTACAGGGATTGATTCAAAATAAGCATATCTCCAAAAAACAGCCCGTATCATTCACAAAAAAAATGGTACGGGCTGGCTTGGTTATGAAATTTTTCAGCATGCTGGGGGAGGATAGTTTGCTTCGTTTTTATTTTTGGGGCAGACGCCCATAATGAAAACGTCATCGCCAAGAGTGCAACGCAATCAATATTTCCAGGTAGTTTCAGGGCAGCCTCCTCCAGAAATTTATTGCTTTAGGCTTGGGGAAAAACAGTTTTAATGATTCCTTTAATACAATCATCTGGAATCGGATATAGCATGGCAGTGGGATCCGCCTTGATTGCCCAGTACATGGTCTCGGCTTCCTGTGCATCCAGTACCCGGTCAAACTGAGGCTTGAAACCGCAGTCTTTCATTAATTGCAGCACTTTTTCACGCACCAGGGCGACCAATTCTGCCGGGTCCTGGCTGCTGGATTTTACCCCGAAGCCTTCTGCCAGTTCTTTGGCTTTAGGCCAGTAATGCCAGGGCAGATGTTCCATACAAGCTGGCATGCCAACACCTACAGCCTGTCCGTGCGGAATGCGGAGCTGCCCGCCGGCGGCATGGGCGACGTTATGAATGGGAAACATCATGCCGCCCATGGCAAAGCCCATAATCGCCATATTGCTGGCTGCCAGCATTTTCGTACGGGCCTCCAGGTTTTTACCATCATTGACGGCAACGGGGAGGTTTTCAACAATCAATTTAATGGCATGAATGCTCAAGGAATCAGCCATACAGTTGGCTTCAGGAGAGGTCAGTCCTTCCACGGCATGCCCCAGGGCATCAAGACCGGTAGCCGCTGTCATGGCAGCAGGCAGTCCGACTGTCAGATCAGGATCAAGCAGAGCAATATCAGCCGGAATATAGGGATGCATGACATCGCCTTTTACTTTGTCGTCCTCGTTGTAGATAACTGCCAGCGGAGAAACCTCCGAACCGGTTCCAGCCGTGGTGGGGATAAATATATTGGGAACGCCCAGCGGTTGACCCAGAGGACGGATGTAAGGCCCCAGATTGCCGGGCATCAGCTTTTTAATATCGGTTTCACCCATGCCCAAAAGCATTTTAACACCTTTGGCAGAATCCATGACACTGCCGCCTCCCAGTACCAGCATGCCATCCAGTGCATTTTCCCGGTACCAGCGGGCACAGTCATTAATTACACGCATGCAGGCATCCTGCTCTATTTTGTCATAAATGCCGGCCAGCTTGACGCCGCCCTGCACTGAAAAAATGCCTTTAACCATATCGACGACGCCGGCGTCAACCAGACCCTGATCGGTAATCATGCCAACGCGTTTGCAGCCCATTTCCATAAAGCGCTGCGCGGTAAAAGTCCGACATCCCGATCCTACTTCTACCAAGGTTCTATATTCCCAAACAAAATATTTCGGTGTTGCCAATTCATTTACCCCCTTTCTAACGGTTAAATCCCAGGAACGTGTAGATGAAGCTGTTCTTGGCGTCCGGTGTAAGATCCTGACAGACATGTTTGACTTCGCTGTAGGCCATCAAGGCATGATAACAATTTTCCCGGCCGTAGCCGCTTTCCTTGTAGCCGCCGAAGGGGACGTCCGGGCGTAAAATGTGCCAGGTATTGATCCAGACACTGCCGGTCCGCATCCGCTTGGCAACCTGCTGGGCCCGGGTGGTATTGGTGCTGCACACGCCGCCGCCCAATCCATAAGGACTGTCATTGGCGATGGCAATGGCTTCATCCAGATCATCATAAGGAAGCACACATTGCACCGGTCCAAAAATTTCCTCCCGGACGTGCTGCATTTTATTGTTGCAATTGATAAAAACAGTTGGTTCAAAGAAAAATCCATTGTCATAGATACCGCCGCTCAAACGATTTCCGCCGTATGCAATCTGGGCGCCGGCGTCCTTGCCAATTTGCACATAATTCATGATGGTGTTCAATTGTTCCTGGGAAGCGATCGGCCCCAGATCTGTAGCCAGATCCATCTGATTGCCGATATTCAGCTTTTTAATTTTATCGATAATGGCGTCCACCAACTGATCCTGCATTTTGCGCGGGATGAGCAGACGAGTACCCGATTCACAGACCTGACCGCTGTGGGTGAGGAACGCCAGCAGTGTCATGCTGGAAGCCATTTCAATATCGGCATCATCCAACACGATCAAGGGAGATTTGCCGCCCAATTCCAGTGTTACCCGTTTAATGCCGTCGGCTGCCAGATGAGCAATTTGCCGGCCTACTTCAGTTGAGCCGGTAAAGCCAATTTTATCAACTTCGGGATGGGAAACCAGATAATTGCCCATGGATGAGCCGGGTCCGGTGACAACATTGAATACGCCTGGAGGAAGTCCGGCATCAAAAAGAATTTTGGCCAGTTCCAGGGTTGTTACCGGTGTAATGCTGGCCGGTTTCATGACAATGCTGTTGCCCATGGCCAGGGCTGGCGCAAATTTATAGGCAGCCAGGATCATCGGGAAGTTCCAGGGGGTGATGCCTGCACATACGCCAATTGGCTCACGTACGGCATAACTGTGCATGGGTGCTACCCAGGGGGGGCAAATTGCATGCTCAATACTGGGCATTTGTTTCAGGATGACAGCCGACATGGCTAGTGAACCGGCCACCGACATCACGTCCACAAATCCGGTGCGGCGGATCGTTGCCCCTGAAGTCAGGGATTCCAGGTAAGCCAGGCGATCTTTGTTGGCAATAACCGCCATGGCAGCATTACCGAGCACCTCAACCCTTTCATCAATACTTTGGTTGGCCCATATGCCTGCTTCGAAAGTGCTCCGGGCTGAATGCAAAGCTTTATCAACGTCACCTTTGGTACCACGGGGCACACGGGCAACAATTTCTCGGGTAGCGGGGTTAATGACATCCATCATTTCCCCGGACTCTCCGGGCGTCCATTGACCATCAATGAACATTTGATACTCCATGATTTCGTTACTCACAAACATAACCTCCCTTGCCAAAATTTATCGCAGTCGGTCGACTGACCGAATGAGATCAAAAAAAAATCTTTGCGCAGGATTCTTTGAAAAATTGAACTGTGAATAAAGCTTCGTTTCGTACTTTGATGAATACTGTTTAGAAGCGCTCATTGAATTTGACTGGTCCGGCAGTTTTTCAGGCCGGACCCAAAATTCGGTTTTAGCCTTGCTTAAGAACAGATGCCAGCAAGTTGGCAATCTCCTGCACTTGAATAGCCTCCGGTTCAAGCAGCCATTGGATAATCAATCCGTCCAGAATGGCAACATAAACGCGCGCCAGAATCCGGGCTTTATCAGCATTCAGGTCAGGTGCTACCATATCCAGATATTGTCCCATTAAGCTTTCAAAATCTCTATATTTGGAAGCAAAACGTTTTCTTAAAGTCGGGTTCTCAATCACAGCCTCCTGCAAAAGGTATAAATTCAGTTTGCCGCGGTCTTCCGCCCGCAGAATGCTCAGCAAGCTTTCCTGCAGAATTTCTTCCAGAGAGGCGCTCTTCATTTGCTCAACTCTTTTTAAACTGGCGCGGGTAATCTGGTCGAAATGCTGCTCGGTTAATTCATAGATC
>JAAYCZ010000245.1 GCA_012729495.1 Syntrophomonadaceae bacterium
ATAGACCCCACAGAATTTTTTGGTTCAGACGATAAATCATCCAAATCCAAGCTCGATATCAGCGCCAAGGCATACGGAAAGAAATGTATGAGAATATAGAATAACTTGGGGTCAGACCCCAAGTTATTAAATCCAAGGCATACGGGAAGAAGTGTATGAGGATATAATAATTTATTTCAGGAGGTATAAGGTATGAAAACCAAAGTCACCGTATTATTATTTGCTTTGTTACTGTTCATCTGGGTTGCACCAGCTGAGGTCTTGGCGGCAAATGCACCATTTACGCTGGAAGCTCCCCAAAATCTTAAGGTTGAATTGAAATACGATCAGAACAATTGGCCCTATTTCGCGCTGACACTGGATGTACCCCAGGGCGTCCAGGCAATTAACCACAACCTAAATAGTAACAATCAGTACTATGCCGGTACAAACAGCTCTCCGGTAAAAGTCAGATTTGAGTTTAAGTATGGCCAATATGATTGGAACCAGGGCCCTTCCCTTTATGATATTACAGAAGTGTCAGTTGATGATCTTTTAGCGGGAAATACTTTTAATTATTATCCCTATGAAGAAGAGGATGCACTTGGCGGAATTGATATCAAGGCAGAGACCTATTCTTTCCGGGCCCTGTTTTATTCCTCCTGGGGTTATGCAGATAGTTTTGTCGATAAAGAAGTGAAGTCCGACTATTCCAACCTGGTGACATTAGGAAATCCGGCTCAATATCGGGGTGCGTCAGATTGGGCCAGGGACGGTCTTGATAAGGCGATTGGATATGGCTTTATTACCGACCGAATTAAGGATAATATGAGTGGCCCGATTACCCGGGAAGAATTTGCGGAAGTTGCAGTAAAACTGTATGAACTTTATACCGGCAAGCAAGCTGAAGCCGCTGATCCATCAACCTTTACTGATACCAATAATCGGGAAATACTAAAAGCTTACCAATTAGGCATTGTCGCTGGGATAGGCAACAACCAGTTTGCCCCTCAGGTGCTGATCAATCGTGAACAAATGGCAGCCATGCTGTACCGGTCCGTAGGTGCTATTAAGCCGGATGCGGATATGTCTATTGCAGGGGCACCAACCTTTGCGGATGAAAAAGACATTGAGTCCTACTTTATAAACAATGTGAAATTCATGGCCAAAAATGGCTTCATAAACGGAGTAGGCAACAATAAATTTGCCCCCAAAGCCACCTCCACCCGTGAACAAGCCGTATTAGTCGCAGTCAGAGTATACGAAACCTACGCAAAAAAGTGATTTTTGGGGACTGTCCCCAAAAATCACTTTTTCTGTGCGGCTTGCTGAATGCTGTACCAGATTTCTTCGGGAGTTAGCCCCTTGGCGGTTATGATCGGTGCGCTGGTAGAGACGTCCTGTATACCTTGGAAGTTTTCAGTCATTCCGGAAAGAACAACTGCATCCACCTGCTGATTGGCGGCTGCATTTACATTTATGATTGTACATCCTTGTTCGGTTAAAAAGTTTTTTAACGGTGTAAGTCCTTCGTCCACAGCGATGACTTTATTCACCGCATCCACCTCCAGATTATTTTATTTCATAATCTAGTATGCGATGGCCAGGACGCATTTATACCAAAATGCTAAATAACTCAAGCGGCAGGCGCTTGAGTTATGTGCGGCTGTGGCTAGCAGATCCGGCCGGGCATCTTTTCCGATCGGCATGTAGGTAAAATACCATCCGAATAGACAGCCTTTATCAATCAAGTGTTCAATGTATGCATCCGATCCTACGGTCTCGGTATTGTAACGGTGATAGCACGAGTTTAGCCGCATTATTGGCCGGATTTGACTGGATATAACTGACCCCCTGCTTTAAAACTGCAGTACTGATAATTCTTTCGCTGATTACACAGCGCTCCCTCCTCTCGTAATCACACCAACTTTTTTGATTTAGCCATAAATTTTCCAACATCTTTTGGTTTAACCATTATCTTTTGGCGAGCTCCCAACGGCTATGGGTCACATGTTTCGTCATAATTGCTTCTTATTGCCGAAAATTTGATGCTGGGCTATAGTATAAAGGGGGGGAATGACTATAATATGGTAAAAAGATATAGAACTCTCAGTGTGTTGCTGGTCATTATTACCTGCTTGTTAGTGGGCTCATTTTATTTGTATTCCACGGACAAGATCGGTAAAATATATATCCAAAACACGCAAAAAAGTATCTACAATCTGAAAAAAGATTTCCTGAAAGATACGGTCAACAATCAAATCGCGCGGATCGATGAAATACGCGCCGACAAAACGAAAATTTACCAGGCTCAGGTGCAGCAAATCGAATTAATGCTGCAAACAATTGAAAATATGCAGCCCAACGAGTTCATGCAGATGTATCGCAAATATTTTGAGCAGGAAAATAACCGCGCGGTTTGGAGTGCGGCGCTCTGGGAAACGGAAACCGGCCGGGTGGTGTATGATCCCCAGAATATACTGGCTGGCACCTCCCCGGCAGAGGCAGCCGAGCTTATCCTGGCCGATTTTTCCGCCTATAGATTTTCGCCTTACGGGAAATACCAGGCATTTTTCGGGGTGAAAAAATCGTATGTGGATGCACAGGTGAAAAAAATGATTGCTGATGAGATCCATAATTCCAAATTTGCTGAAGAATCCTATATCTGGGTCAACGAAGTGGTCAATTATGAGGGCGGGAGGAATTATGCCATCCGCAGGATCCACCCCAATCTGCCGGAAACGGAAGGTATGAAGCTGTCTACGGATATGACCGATATCAAGGGCAACCTTGCTTACCGCGCAGAGCTGGAAGGTATCAAGAAATTCGGAGAATGCTTTAATACCTATTATTTTAAGAAAATGAACAGTGATGTCATTTCCGAGAAACTTACTTATGCCAAGCTTTACAAGGACTACGACTGGATTGTCGCCATGGGCATCCACCTGGATGACATGAACGGGTATATTAACAAGACCAATGAAGAAAGCAGGAAATTAGCTGTTGACTTGGTCAAGATCCTGATCCTGCAGTTGTTTATCATATTGGGGGTCAGCTTCGGTTTAATGGCCTTGCTGGAAAGAGGGCTGTTCAGAAAATCGAAGAAAAAATTGGAGGAGGAGATAAACCTCGATTTGCTGACCAAAGCATTCAGCCGACGGGCCGGTGACAGGGATCTGCATCGCCGGTGGGATTATTATAATGAAACGGGTATCAGTCCGGCGATCGTTTATTTTGATATAGACAATTTTAAAAATATCAATGATAAATATGGCCATGATGTCGGCGATGCGGTTCTGATTAACACGGTTCAGGCGGTCAAGGGCGCAGTCAGAACTTCCGACAAGCTATATCGCTGGGGCGGGGATGAGTTTGTCCTGGTCTGTGACGGAATAAACAGCGAAAATGCGATGGGACTGTGCGATAAAATATTGCGGGAGGTAAATGCTCTCGACTATCAAGCCCAAGGAGAACATGTCGCTACTACGATTTCCATAGGGGTGGCCTTTTTCCAGGAAAGCGACCGGGATTACACCGACGCTTTAAAACGTGCCGATACAGCTGTTTACAGATCCAAATCCAACGGCCGCAATCAGGCCAACATCGAAATCTAAAATGATTTTCGGGGACAGTCCCCGAAAATCATTACGGTCCCCGACTTGCATGCGTCTCTATCCTCCGTATGCCTCCCCCCATATCTCCCAAGTTGGCAAAAGGTTCTATCGCCGTCTATCACTTTTTTACTGTTAGCGGCGGAAATAAGATATAATACATGAAGCAGATTATAAAAAGCCATCCGGCTTTGGCAGTAAAAATAGCGGATTTAAAAGGGGAAGGGCCATGATCAGTGTAACCAAATTGCTTTTTAATGATGAATACTTCGGTGATTCCTTGCGCTACAGCCATGCCTCCCGGGGCGCGGCCAACGGTACGACCAGTGGATCGGGGCCGGTGGTGGTCTGGAATTCCACGCGTACTTGCAATTTAAAGTGCATCCATTGTTATATGGACTCGGATGCCCAAAAATATCAAGGGGAAATGAATACCGCGGAGGCTAAACGTTTTATTGATGACTTGGCCGAATTCAGGGTGCCGGTTTTATTGTTCTCCGGCGGCGAGCCGCTGATTCGCCCGGATTTCTTTGAACTGGCGGAATATACGGCGGAGCGCGGTATCCGGCCGACGCTTTCTACCAACGGGACATTGATTACCCGCGAGGTTGCGCGGCGGATCAAGGAAATCGGCGTCGGGTATGTGGGTATCTCGCTGGACGGTTTGCGGGAAGTCAACGACAGATTCCGCGGCCGGGCGGGCGCATTCCAGGCAGCCATGGCAGGGATTCAGAACTGTGTGGCGGTCGGCCAGCGGGTGGGACTGCGTTTTACCATTAACAGTCACAATTTGGCCGAGCTGGACAATATATTTGATTTTATTGAGGAAGAGCAGATCGACCGGGTTTGTTTTTACCATTTGGTTTATTCGGGGCGGGGCAACCAGATGGTGGATGAGGATGTCACGCCGGAGCAGTCACGCCAGGCGATGGAGACCATCATCCGCCGCGCGGTGGATTTTGAGAAACGCGGCCTGAAAAAGGAAATCCTGACTGTCGACAATCACTGTGACGGGGCCTACATTTATCTGCGTGCCTTGCGGGAAAACCCTGCCAAGGCGCAGGCAATCAAGGACTTGATCAGCATGAACGGAGGCAATCGCTCCGGTATTGCTTTTGGGGAGGTTGATCCGCTGGGATACGTTCATCCGGACCAATTCACCCAACACATCACTTTCGGCAACGTGCGGGAGCGCAAGTTCGGCGATATCTGGACGGACGCCTCCCATCCGATCATGGCGGGGCTGAAAAACCGTAAACCGCTTCTAAAAGGGCGCTGTGCCCAATGTCAGTACCTGGACATCTGCAACGGCAACTTCAGAACCCGCGCCGAAGCCGTAACCGGCGACTTTTGGGAGTCTGACCCGGCCTGCTACCTGACCGACGAAGAAATCGGCCTCTAAGGAAACAAGGGGACGGTTCAAAATTGCGGAATTAATCTGTTTGAGTATGTGATTTTCGGAATCATTTGGTATAATGCATTGTAGAAACTGCCTAGTTTAACGGTGGTTTAACTAACATAAAAAGCATCCCCCTGTGTTTATTTTGTTGTGGTGACTTAATTATACTATAGGTGGGTATGCTTTTTGTGTTTTATCGGACTTTTTCAATGATTTCGGACGGTTCTTTTGCTCATCTGTCAGATGTTTATTCTTAGGCATTATATACACTCCTGATCGTCCCGCAAGGCAATAAAATAATACCTCATACAGGGCAACCAGAAGAAGTTTTTATTTGTAAGGTTAAACGCAACCTTTTTCTCCTAGCAAGGTTGCATTTACTTTGTCTATTGACGCTTGATTTTTTGAATTATGCAAAACTCTCAATTATTTTGTTAACATTTTTTTCTTGAGTTATACTAGTAATGTATGAAAAACATTCAGGCTTGCCTATCGCTAGAAAACTCAGGAGGATGATTATGACATTATCTGTAACAGAAATCATATTTTATTTTATCGGCGGACTGGGTTTATTATTGTTTGGCCTGCACTTCATGTCGGATGGTTTGCAATCGGCGGCCGGCGACAAAATAAGGTCGATTCTTGAAAAGGGGACCCGCACGCCGCTGCGGGGGGTGCTCACAGGAACGCTGGTTACTGCACTGATCCAGAGCAGCAGCGCCACGACGGTTCTCACCGTGGGCCTGGTCAATGCCCAACTGCTCACGCTGCGCCAGGCCATCGGGGTGATTCTGGGGGCCAACCTGGGAACTACAATTACTGCCTATCTGATCGGCTTCAATTTGTATGATTATGTCCTGCCCATTGTCGCACTCGGCGCCCTGCTTTACTTGGCCCCCAAGCAGAACAATTACAAAATGATCGGGCAGGCACTGCTGGGCTTCGGGATTTTACTATTCGGTTTGAATCTGATAGGAGACGGGATGAAGCCACTGGCTGATGTTACTTTTATAACCAATCTGATGGCCGGTATCGAAAATAATTCCTTGACCGGTCTGGCTATGGGCATGATCTTTACGTTTCTGGTACAAAGCAGCAGTGCCACCATCGGTGTGCTGCAGCAGATGGCGCTGCAGGGCGTTGTAACCTATCATCAGGCGGTACCGATTCTTTTCGGCGCCAATGTCGGTACGACCATCTCTGCGCTGCTGGCCGGCATGGGTGCCAGTGTTGCCGCCAAAAGAGCGGCCCTTACTCATTTTTTGCTGAATATTTTCGGCGTGCTCGTTTTCCTGCCGCTCTTCCTGATGGGAATTTTTGAAAAGGTCATCATCTGGTTTACTAATTTACTGCTGCTGATTCCGGGTCTAAACGGCACCTGGGATACCCTGAATATCAAACTGCAAATTGCCCAGACGCACGGTGTCTACAATCTGAGCAATGTGATCTTGCAGATACCGCTCATCGTTGTACTGGCCTATATCGTTACGCAGCTGATTCCGGATAAGGATGAAGATGCGGATGATCCCTACCGGCCCAAATATCTTGATCACCGGTTGCTGAATAATCCGTCCGTGGCGCTGGCCCAGGCCAAAAGGGAAACGATGCAAATGGGCCTGATTGCCTACAATGCATTTAACAATGCAGTCGATTATTTTGCTAACCCGCAGGAGGCGCTGCTGAAGAAGGGCGAAACACTGGAAAATGCCATCAACCGGCTGGAGCGGGAAATCACTGATTATGTGGTGCTGACTTCGCAAAAGCCGTTGTCGAAGGAGGAGTCCAGCAGCGCTTCCATTATTCTGCAATCCCTGAATGATATCGAACGGATCGGCGACCATTGTGCCAATATTATCGAGCAGGCTATCTATGCCAACAAATATAACGTCACTTTATCCGGTGAGGCCAGGGATGAAATGGACAATATCATTTCGGTGACTAAGGATACCATTCTGCTATCCTACCGAGCTCTGGAAAAACAGGACAGATCAGTGGCCAGACAGGTGCTGACCTATGAGGAAAAGATTGACGAGCTGCAGGCCATGTATCGCAAAAACCATATCCGCCGCTTGAACGAAGGGGTCTGTAACGGCAACAACGGCGCCGTTTTCCTCGATTTGCTGGTCAATCTGGAGCGCATCGGTGACCACTGCCGCAACATCGCCGAATACGTACTGGAGTAACAGCCAAAACAGCCAAGGG
>JAAYCZ010000246.1 GCA_012729495.1 Syntrophomonadaceae bacterium
GCAGAGCATCCAACCGGGTATAAACATCTTTCTTGACGTCCATGTTTTCAAATACACATTCGATGACGAAATCAGATGCGGCCAGATCGTCAAAATTGCCGGTCGGTTTAATTTTGCTGACTACAGCTTCCTGCGTACCGGCGGGGGCTTTACCCTTTTCTTCCAGCTTGGCTAGACCTTTGCCGATGCTGGCTACTGCTTTGTTGCAAAATTCCTGTTTGATATCATAGAGAATTACTTCCAGGCCTGATGCTGCCAAAGCCCATGCAATACCTTGTCCCATTGTTCCTGCGCCTAATAATCCAACTTTTTTAATCGCCATGATAAATTACCTCCCTATAAATTAAGTTACTTATGAATCTTCAATTTTAATAAGGTTTTGCTTAAGCATGCCCCCTTCCGATAATTTTTTTAGTATTTATCTGCCAATATATAAAGCAAATACTGTGCCAAGAGTTAAAGAACCTGAAATAAATATGATGGAGCTTGGTATTATGGGATTTATAGCCGAGGCTGAGGGGGGTTAAATTAATAAGCAGACTGCCCCAAAATGGGAGAGAAATTATTTGATTTAAATTTAGTGCTTAAATGAGGGGGGAGAGAATCCCTTAATTACGGGGATTGGGAGACGTTCCATCAAAATAGGAGAGTGTATTGCGATTATGTGAAATATAGCTCATTCTATGGCACAACTATGTGACAATAAACAAATGGACAATATAAAACGACTGATCGTTTTATATTGCCCCCTATAATTGCAGTGATTAAAAAAAATTCTTACTAACCAAGGTCGTATTTACTGAGTTTCCTGTATAACGCCGAACTGTGCATACCGAGAAGCTTGGCCGCCTGGGATTTGTTGTCGTTGGTTTTTTCCAAAGCCTGGATGATAAGCTCTTTTTCAATGTCATCGATTTTTTCTGCCAGGGTTTTCGATTCATCAACATAAAAGGAATTTTTAACCGGCTTGCTGTCATAAAGGGAGGGGAAATCAGCCGGCTGAATACTGTCGTGGAAATTCATATGAGCAAGGTTGATAGCCCTTTCCAAAAGATTTTCCAATTCGCGGATGTTTCCCGGCCAGGAGTAATTTTGCAATAAATCCATGGCTTCAGCGGAAACCATTTCTACCGAATTCCCTAATTTTTTGTTAAGCTTAATCATAAGATTCGATACCAGCATGGGCAGATCATCCATGCGTTTGCGCAATGGGGGCAGTTTTAACTGGACGACGTTTAAACGATAATAGAGATCATCACGAAATTCATGATTAGCCACCATCTTTTCCAGATCGCGATTGGTGGCGGCGATCACTCTGGCATTGATCTGAATGGGGGTGGTGCCTCCCACTCTTTCGACGACCCTTTCCTGGAGAACGGACAGCAGTTTGGTTTGCATACTCATCGGCATATCACCGATTTCGTCAAGGAAAATGGTTCCACCGTTGGCCAGCTCAAATTTGCCGGGTTTGCCGCCTTTTTTGGCCCCCGTAAAAGCGCCTTCGGCATAACCAAAAAGCTCCGATTCCAGCAGGTTTTCCGGCAGGGCGGCACAGTTTACGCGGATGAAGGGACCAGCACTGCGCGGGCTGGCATTGTGTATGGACTGGGCAAACAGCTCCTTGCCGGTGCCGCTCTCCCCGGTAATCAGCAGAGTAGATGAAGTTTGGGAAAATTGCTGCGCCATGGTCACGATGTTAAAAAATTCCAGGTTATTGCCGATTAAATTGCTAAAATGCCATTTAGCTTTGTAAATAGAGTAGACTTCATCTTTATATATGTTCAGTTCCTGTTGGGTTTCCTGCAATCTTTGAATCAGATGTTTCACTTCTGCCATATCCATAACTACACTGAGGGCAATAGCCCCGATAATTTCTCCGTTTTTTACAATCGGCATACGATCAACAATGATGTCCCGCCCCGGGACTATGGTACAGATATCAGCTTTATCGGTCCTGCCGGTGGAGATAATTTCCAAGAGTTTGGAGTTGGGGATGACATCAAGGATATATTTGCCGATAACATCCTCCCGGCGTAGATTCAATACCGACAATATGGTTTTATTCATCAAAGTGATCATTCCCTTGCGGTCTATAATCACATAAGCGGTGTGCGGATTTTCGATCAATCCTTCGAAGAGAACATCGTCCTCTTTTTGCAGTTTTTCCATCAAAAACTGGTGTACGGAAGTATCCAAGACCAGGGAGTGACCGATTGCACCGATGATTTCCCCGTTTCTTTTTATGGGCAGACGGTTGACCAGCATACTATGGCCGTTGATAGACCAGACGTCGAGTCGATCTATTTTACCTGTTTGCAGGGTTTCAGGCAGTTTTGAATAGGGCGCAATCTCGGTAATCGGATGTCCGATGACCTCTTTTCTTCTTTTGCCGATAATATTAAGATATGTCTGGTTGATATGGGTAATAATGCAGTTTAAATCTACGATAATATAGCCCATGGAAGGACTGTCAATCAGACCGTTGATAACTGCATCCAGCTCCGGTTCAGCCGGAGCATTAAATCTGTCCACCAGATCCTGGGCACTTGATATATCCATAAATAAGCTGCTGCATACCGCGCCGACAATTTCGCCATTTTTGACAATTGGTACCCGGGTAACAATTGTTTTGCGTCCATTTACCCATAAAACATCAGCATCATCGA
>JAAYCZ010000247.1 GCA_012729495.1 Syntrophomonadaceae bacterium
AATAATATCAGCTTATACTATCGTAAAATTCACAAGCTGCGCAAGCCCCCCGGGGGGATAGAATCAAAAACAAACCGCGAGCCCAACGCAGTGGGTCGCGGTTTGAAAGGAGGAGCAACAAAGCTATGCGCAGCTTTCGGCTTTAGCCGGAAGCGGAGTGCGCGCAGTTTGCTCCGACGTGCCTCCCTACTGAATAAATGATATGGGATAATTGTTCCTCAGGAGGGGTGTGCAGTCAGTTCTGAGATGTGTGCAATGCTGTAAAATTCTGATTGCGACTTCTGCAACAATTCCCAGAAGGTAAACAAGATTGGGTCAATTTATGACTCCGAGCGATATGAGCTTTGCTCATATTCTGCTGAAATAAATTTGATTAATTATACATTTAGTTAATTGTAAAAACTATCAACTGAATCTCTTAGTAATTCGAAATCTTGAAGATGAATATAGTGACAGCTGTGGGGAGCAACGATATGCTTAGCATTACTAGACAGAGAGAGGTACCGTTTCATGATTTCCTGCCACAGGAATTCGATTTTTTGCGTGGTCTCTACCCCAAGATGAGCGAAATGTTCAAGTTCCTTTATAAACAATTTACTTGAGTGAGTTAATAAAATTACAGGAATGTTATTAAGGGAGGATTCTTTTATTGCGTTAAGAATGTCTTGAGTATTATTTTCATCATGAGTAAATTCAAATTCGGAAAGAGCGGTTTTATATGTGCTCTTTTTGCATAGCGCCCTTAATATGTGGTTTTTAGCTTTGTCAGAGTAATTATAATAACAAAGCGGTGGTGATTTTTTAAGAAGCGGTTTAAACGCAAATCCAAGACCCAGAGACATTGCCGTAATCTCGGCTTTTAGCATCGTTGTCTTATCTACTCCGCTCTTTTTATATTCAGTTTCTGACAGCTCATTTCTAAATACATCATCAAAAGGTGTAGCGGGATCAAGAAGAATTAATCCCTTTACCTGATTTGGATACATTGTTGCGTACTCAACTGCATTGATAGCACCTTGAGAATGGCCTATTATTACAATGTCCTTATCCATATCTAATGATTTAAGGAGCTTGTTTAACTCTAAAGCAATATTTCTTGGCGTTCTGGAAAGTGTAGAAACTGTGCTATTACAATAACCTGCCCTATCATAAAGTAGGACTTTATATTTATCACCTAATGCTTCACCTATATGCCACCATTCAGCGGTGCAAGAACCTAAGCAAGAATCAACAACCAAGGTTTTGTTTCCGTTTCCGAATATTTTATAGGCAATTTTGGTACTGCCAATATTAATAACGTTCACTCTATCACTTCCTTTTGTTCTTAAATTAAGAACGGGCAATTTTTTTAAGTAAATCCAGAAGCAAAGCACGTTCCTCGTGCGTATCCAGCTTTTCCAGAACAAAGTTGAAATAAGCCTGTTCAAATTCTAAGTGCTTTTGCTGAACTTGTGTTCCGATTTCTGTTAATTCAATTTCATAAGACCGTTTATCGCTAGGATTTGTTGTTCTTTTCAATATTCCCTTTTTTACAAGACGGTTGAGAGCGCTTGTTAGCGTGCTGTTAGGAGCGTTTAGGACTTCCGCAATTTTCCCAATTTTTATACCAGGATTAGATGAAACAATATTTACAATGGAAATATCTATGGGGGACAATTCTTCCAGTTCTTTCGGAACGATTAAACTTGAAGTGGTGCTTTGGATAACGAATGAATGGTAGAGCTCATGAAATGCAATTATCTCTTCTTTACTGATTAAATCTTTCACTAAAAACACCTCACGTATATATTACGTCGTTCGTAATAAAAAGGCAATAATAATATTACGAATAACGTAATATTATTATTGCCTTCAAAAATGCTGAATACTATCTATTAAAAAATAAGCAGACCCAGCCACTGTATCAATGACTGGGTCGTGATTTGGTGCCGGTGACCGGGATCGAACCGGTACGAGGGTCGCCCCTCACGGGATTTTAAGTCCCGGGCGTCTGCCTGTTCCGCCACACCGGCCAGTTTTTTAGAGTACACTGTATCGTAACACGTTGAAACCTTAGTGTCAAGTGATTTAGCGCCGCCCGTTCCGTTCCAAGCCGTGAATCCAATCGGTTCCCAAAAGCCCGTAGATAAAGAAAAAACTGC
>JAAYCZ010000248.1 GCA_012729495.1 Syntrophomonadaceae bacterium
AAGAAAAAATAATGTTTACTCCAAACAAGTCCAGAAATTTGCCGATTGGTCCGTGTTTACCGATCAATAACAGGATCCCGAATCCCGCCACGGTAGGCGGAAGTACCAGTGGCAGGGTAAAAATTCCATCCAGGAGACCCTGCCACCGTCCTTTATAATTGGACATCCACCAGGCAGCGGAGAGGCCCAGGATAAATATAATGATGGTGGCAACAAACGTTACTTTTATCGAAATCCATGCTGGGGACAGGTCCAAATTCATAATCGTTACTCCAAGCTATAATACATTAAAACCATATTTGTCAAAAACTGCCTTGGCTTTGTCCGAGGTCAGGAAATTCAAGAAGTCCCTTGATGCGGTGTAATTATTGGTTGTCTTAATAAGCGCTGCCGGGTAAACGATTGCTTTATGAGATCCTTCCGGAGCTGTGGCAACAACTTTAGCTTTGGTTGAAATTTTGGCATCCGTCAGGTATACGACTCCGGCGTCAACATTGCCGGTCTCTACCCAATTCAGCACCTGCTTGACATCCGAGCCATAGACCGCTTTGGCCTTGACCTTATCCAGTAAATTCAGGTGGGTAAATACCTGCTCTGCATATTTACCAGCGGGAACTGTTGATGCTTCTCCCAGGGCAATTTTCTTTACCGATGCATCAGTTACGTCAGCAAAACTTTTGATTGCAAGTGAAGAATCATTGGGCACAACCAGGACGAGCTTGTTGCCGAGCAGATTTCTTACCGTACTGTCAATTAACAGACCTTTGTTTTTTAAAGTATCCATATTGGAAGTCGCAGCCGAGAAAAAGAGATCAACATTGGCGCCTTGTTCGATCTGCTGCTGCAGCGCGCCCGAGCCGCCGAAATTAATAATCAGATTGGTTTTTGGTTTTTCCGCCAGGTATAAATTCTTGATTTCCCCCATGGCATCTTTTAAGCTGGCAGCCGCAGAAATAGTCAGATCCACCTTGGTGGTTATATCAGCGGTTAAAACCCCATTTTTGTTGGTGGCAGAAACTCCGTAACCCATAGCATTGGCAACCGATCTGACCGGTATATAGATCCGGCCGTTTTTGTTAACCGCCTTGGTATCCATGGCAATTGTTCCATAAGACGTTATTATATCTGCCGAACCGACTGTGATTTTGATCGTTCCATTGATCGTTGCTGTACTGGTGCTGCCGTCCCAGGAAACTTTCGCCCCAAGGTTTTCGGCAATGACTCTGATCGGTACCTGCATCCGGTTGTTCGCATCGATGAACGGCGTGCCGTAGGAAGACGAAATCGAAAGCGGATTGCCATCCAAGGCAACTACAGCTTTCGTTGCTGCTGATGCCGGAGTAATGAAAATACAAAAAATAAACGCCAGCATAGCACCTAACATTAAAACTCTTTTACGCAAATTCAAAATACCTCTCCTCCTCAGTCATTTTTTGTTGATTTTTGTTGTGTTATTTACGTAATATTATGATTAGTATTTTCAGTAAAGTCAACACCGCTACCTTTGAATATAAATCTCCCCTTGCCTGCCAAAGCTCCAAACCAAGCTATATCCATACATTTAACCCGCATTTGCCCTGTACACAGATTCACAAAATAAAACACAACTAGAACAAGCGTAACATGTTTTCCTAAACCTAATGGAATGTGGTAAAATTTACGACAAGGTCAAACTACTTAATGAGGTGATTTGATGCAGGAGAATCAAGATTATTCGTTAACTCCGGAAGAAGTTGCCCGGCAATTGCAGATAACCAGGAATACCGTCTATGAACTGGTTAAACGGGGAGAGCTTCCGGCTTTTAGGATCGGAAGAAAGCTCAGGTTTGACCAACACGATGTAGATATGTATAAAAAAACGGGGAAAATTTCCGAAAATGCCAGTCTGAAAAATCCCGCACAACCGATGGCAAAAAATATCGCCGCGGCGTATGCCGGGCTGGAAAAACGGCAGGAACTTGTTATCTGTGGGCAGGATATCACCCTGGATATTCTTGCCCGTCACCTGGAGCGCTATATCGGCGGACTTAAGGTATTGCGCACTCAGATCGGCAGCTTTGATGGTCTAATGGCACTTTATCACAATACAGCTGATATTTCAGCAGCTCACCTCTGGGATGGTGACTCGGGAAAATACAACCTTGCCTTCGTGCGCCATTTACTGCCTGGTATTCCCGCTGTATTAATCAATCTGGCCATGCGTATGCAGGGATTCTATGTCAAGGCCGGCAACCCTAAAAATATCCGGGATTGGGATGATTTAATCCGCCCGGAGATCCGCTTTATTAATCGCGAAAAAGGCAGCGGTACACGAATTTTATTAGATGAGAAATTTCGCTGTTTGGGCTATAACCGCCTCCTGATCCAGGGTTATGAGCAAGAAGAGTTAAGCCATCTGGCGGTAGCCAGTGCGGTTGCACGCGGTGAAGCAGATGTAGGTCTGGGCAATCAGAAGGCGGCCATGCAGGTGCGGGAGATCGAATTTATTCCTTTGCAGAGCGAAAGATATGACCTGGTTATCAAGAAAGATGATTCCGACACAGCCTGGTATAAAGCTGTAATTCAAATTCTTAATTCCAACGAATTTCAGGACGAACTTAAAGGGCTGGGTGACTATGATTTGAGTGAAACCGGGCATATAATTGGATTGTAACCTTTGCGCCTGCTTGCAGATTATTAGATGATATCGCTATGATTCTTCTTCGATTTTAACAGATTATCGATCGGGTTTTAAAATTTATCCTAATTGCCAAGCTAAAAAACCAGTATTTTCATAATAAAATTTATATTTTTACCGGAGAGGTGATCATCGTGTCTTTGGAAGCAAAGCGAACCAAAATTAAAGAACTTCTTAATCGTAAAATAATTACCCCTTTGGAACATGATAAAATCGTTGCGCTTTTGACCGAGATGGCTGACGAGGGTGAGATCATCGCGGAATATAAAAGCATCTATAATACTTGCAAGAAAAACACCACCAAGCAGCTGATTGAACCCAAATCTGCTGTATATCCTGACTTCTCAGAAAATATGGTCGAGCCGCTGGATGATAACAGTTATTTGATTTCATTTTACGTCGACAGCGAAAATAAAAAGGGCGATATGCTGCGGACCAACATAAAGTGCAAAATAGTAAACGGTCAATATGAAGGAACTTCTTTCCAGATAAAGAAAGTCCGAACCCGATTCGGCGGCGCAAAAATAACCGAAGAATGGTCAAAGTTTACCAAGCCCAAATAATTGA
>JAAYCZ010000249.1 GCA_012729495.1 Syntrophomonadaceae bacterium
AAGAAAAAATAATGTTTACTCCAAACAAGTCCAGAAATTTGCCGATTGGTCCGTGTTTACCGATCAATAACAGGATCCCGAATCCCGCCACGGTAGGCGGAAGTACCAGTGGCAGGGTAAAAATTCCGTCCAGGAGACCCTGCCACCGTCCTTTATAATTGGACATCCACCAGGCAGCGGAGAGGCCCAGGATAAATATAATGATGGTGGCAACAAACGTTACTTTAATGGAAATCCATGCCGGGGATAGATCCAAATTCATGATAGTTACTCCAAGCTATAATACATTAAAACCATACTTGTCAAAAACAGCCTTGGCTTTATCCGAAGTAAGGAAGTTCAAGAAATCCCTTGAGGCGGTGTAATTATTGGTTGTCTTAATAAGCGCTGCCGGGTAAACGATTGCCTTATGAGCTCCTTCCGGCGCTGTGGCAATAACTTTAGCTTTGGTTGAAATTTTGGCATCCGTCAGGTATACGACTCCGGCGTCAACATTACCGGTCTCCACCCAATTCAGTACCTGCTTGACATCCGAGCCGTAGACCGCTTTGGCCTTAACCTGATCCAATATATTCAGATAGGTAAATACCTGCTCGGCATACTTGCCTGCGGGAACAGTTGATGCTTCTCCCAGGGCAATTTTCTTTACCGATGCATCAGTTACGTCAGCAAAACTTTTGATTGCAAGTGAAGAATCATTGGGTACGACCAGAACGAGCTTGTTGCCGAGCAGGTTTTTTACTGTGCTGTCAATTAACAAACCTTTGTTTTTTAAATTATCCATATTGGAAGTCGCAGCTGAGAAAAAGAGATCAACATCTGCGCCTTGTTCGATCTGCTGCTGCAGCGCACCCGATCCGCCAAAATTAATAATCAGATTTGTTTTTGGTTTTTCCGCCAGGTATAAAGTCTTTATTTCTCCCATGGCATCTTTTAAGCTGGCAGCCGCAGAAATAGTCAGATCCACCTTGGTGGTTATGTCAGCCGTTACAACCCCATTTTTGTTGGTAGCAGAAACCCCGTAACCCATAGCATTGGCAACCGATCTGACCGGTATATAGATCCGTCCGTTTTTATTAACTGCCTTGGTATCCATGGTAATTGTCCCGTAGGACGTGGTAATCTCTGTTGAACCAACGGTGATTTTGATCGTCCCATTGATCGTTGCTGTTCTAGTGTTGCCATCCCAGGAAACTTTTGCCCCAAGGTTTTCGGCAATGGCTCTGATCGGCACCTGCATCCGGTTGTTCGCATCGATGAAAGGCGTGCCGTAGGAAGACGAAATCGAAATCGGATTTTCGTCCAAGGTAACGACAGCTTTCGTTGCTGCTGATGCCGGAGTAATGAAAACACAGAAAATAAACGCCAGCATAGCACCCAACATTAATACTTTTTTACGCAATTTCAAAATACCTCTCCTCCTCAGTCATTTTTTGTTGCTTTTTGTTATGTTATTTACGTAATATTATGATTAGTATTTTCAGGAAAGTCAACACCTGCGCCTTTGAATATAAATTCCTGTTGCCTGTCAAAGCTCCAAACGAAGCTTTGTCCATATGTAAACCTGCATTTACCGCGTGTATGGATTTAATGCATAAAACACAACTAAAACAAACATAACATGTTTTCCTAAACCTAATGGAATGTGGTAAAATTTACGACAAGGTCAAGTTGCTTATTTGAGGTGATTTAATGCAGGAAAACCAAGATTATTCGTTAACTCCGGAAGAAGTTGCCCAGCAATTGCAGATAACCAGGAATACCGTCTATGAACTGGTTAAACGAGGAGAGCTTCCGGCTTTTAGGATCGGAAGAAAGCTCAGGTTTGACCAACACGATGTAGATATGTATAAACAAACGGGAAAAATTTCGGAAAACGCCAGTCTGAAAAATCCTGTACAACCGGTGGCAAAAAATATCGCAGCGGCGTATGCCGGGATGGAAAAACGACAGGAACTGGTAATCTGTGGGCAGGATATTATCCTGGATATTCTTGCCCGCCACCTGGAACGCAATATTGGAGGGCTTAAGGTATGGCGCAATCAGATTGGCAGCTTTGACGGCCTGATGGCACTTTATCACAACTCGGCAGATATGGCGGCGGTACATCTCTGGGATGGTGACTCCGGAAAATACAACCTTGCCTTCGTGCGCCATTTGCTGCCTGGCATTCCCGTTGTCCTGGTTCATTTGGCCATGCGTATGCAGGGTTTCTACGTCAAGGCAGGCAACCCCAAAAACATCAAGGATTGGGAAGATCTCCTCCGCCCGGAGGTTCGCTTCATCAACCGTGAAAAAGGAAGCGGTACGCGAATCTTGTTAGATGAAAAGTTCCGTTCTTTAGGATATAATCGCTTACAAATCCAAGGCTATGAACAAGAAGAGTTCAGCCATCTGGCTGTAGCCAGCGCCGTAGCCCGCGGCGAGGCGGATGTAGGTCTGGGCAACCAGAAGGCGGCCATGCAGGTGCGGGAGATCGAATTTATTCCTTTGCAGAGCGAAAGATATGATCTGGTGGTGAAGCAGGAAGATTGTCATACAGCCTGGTACAAGGCCGTTTTGCAAATTATTACTTCCAGCGAATTTGTGGACGAGCTCAAAGGACTGGGTGATTATGCTTTAAATGAAACCGGCCGAATCATCAAGCTGTAGCCATTCTTTCGGATCACTCCTGAGCGCTGATGTTCTCTCTTACCTGGAACAATTTGTCAATCAAATCTTGGAATCGGTCATAACATTGGTTGAGACATTAATTTTTACAATAATTTGAATCCATTTGCAGGCAATAACCGGCTGTTTCCTTATTTGCTGCTAGTTTCATTGCCTCATTATGATTTTTCCCTGTTCATACTCTTCGTTCTTCCTTCAATATGTCTTGCCAATCTTTCTTAATTCAATAAAAATATTTGCAGCTTTTTATTGTTTTGTTGTTTCCATATAAAGGAAAACCGCATGACAGCAACTCTGTATTCTAATTATGATATAATAGATGTGTATATCTGCTGGGAGTTGATCATCTTGTCTTTGGAAGCAAAGCGAACCAAAATCAAAGAACTTCTGAATCGTAAAATAATTACCCCTTTGGAACATGATAAAATAGTTGCACTTTTGACCGAGATGGCTGACGAGGGTGAGATCATCGCGGAATATAAAAGCATTTATAATACTTGCAAGAAGAACACCACCAAGCAGCTAATCGCACCTAAATCAGCTGTATATCCTGATTTCTCAGAAAATATGATTGAGCCGCTGGATGATAACAGTTATTTGATTTCATTTTACGTCGACAGCGAAAATAAAAAGGGCGATATGCTGCGCACCAATATAAAGTGCAAAATAGTAAACGGTCAATATGAAGGAACTTCTTTCCAGATAAAGAAAGTCCGAACCCGATTCGGCGGCGCAAAAATAACCGAAGAATGGTCAAAGTTTACCAAGCCCAAATAATTGA
>JAAYCZ010000250.1 GCA_012729495.1 Syntrophomonadaceae bacterium
CTTTCGCCGCAGCAGAACAAGACCCGGCAAAGTGCCCAAAATATTGCCGGAATTATCGCCGCCGATGAAGCACTGCAAAGCTATTTGCTCCGGAAAAAGGCGCTGCCGCTGAAGGAACTGGAGGAAAACTGGCAGATTAATCGCAAATTGGCCGATCGTTATAGAAAATACATCATTATGGTTGTTTTGATTTATATTAATGATTTCCCTCTGTTAAAAGACTATATTTTGCCAATGAAAGGGGGCCGGGCAGATGAAAGCTAAAAAAGGAATCGTCGTAGAATCAGGCAAAAACAAAGCAATCATTTTGCTGCCGGGCGGAGAATATAGGAAAGTTCGTACTGGAGGCAAATATCTGGAAGCAGGCGATCTTTATGAGTATAACAACACTCCTATGATCAAATATGCAGTGGCCGCAGTCTTATTGCTGGTACTTATCGCAGGCGGCATAGACTACAATTTGGTGAAAGCATATGCCAGTCTCGGGTCTGATCTGGAGTTGGGCATCAATCGCTGGGGCAGGGTCGTATCAGTGCAGGCGAAAAGCCCAGAAGGCCAGCAAATACTGGATTCGGTTGAAATAAAAAACGATACAATTGAATTCGCCGTGAAAAGGATATCCGAACAAGTTAAGGAAGAGGGAACGATAAATCCGCAAGGAATCCGTGAGAACCTTAAAGTGATTACCAAAGGTAAGTCTAACCGGGATTTTGCAAACAAAATTATAAAAGAAATGGAAAAGGGTCTGGAAAAAGCAGATAAAAAGAATATAAAAGAAATTGAAAAGGATCTGCGAAAAGCTGACAAAAGGAATAAAAATGAAAGCAAAAATAATAATGAATCAGGTAACAGCCAAAATATAAAGGAACCTCCCCAGAAGTCAAACAGCTATTTACCGATTATGGGGAAACAGTCAGTCAACCAAGGCGGTTCGGATAATGGCAGGGGAAAAGATCCGGCAGGCAAGAAGATTGAAAAACAATCACCTGTAAATAATCAGCCTAAAGACGAGCAGTCCATAAAGAAAGACGATCCAAAAAACGAAACGCCGGCTAAAATTAACGAATTAAAGAATAAACAGATAATTCACCAGAACAACAGAGACAAACAAGATAACCAAGATAAAGACAAAGATAGAAAAGCAAACAAAGATTGATCACTTTCGCGTAAGTCGGGGACGCTTCTTGACTTACGCTTTTTGTTTGGTTGTTCAGCCAAATAACCGGCACAGTGTTATCTGGTTAAAAATATACTCAAATAATTTGTGAATCAGATTCCATGTTATTGAAGTTATTTTAGGTTAACGAAGCGATACAGTTACGAGTTTATCTGCGAATTAAAATTGACATTGGCAGGTGAAATACCTAGACTTAAAGAAGTAATTAGTTATTAGAAAGCGGGATCGAATGTCGCATCTGACCCAAAATCTCATCGGCAAAAAAGCCTTGCTGCTGGTTCTTGCAGATCAGGAACCCGAGCCGGAAAATGGTGCAGTTATGGAAAAACTTCCCTGGCGCTATTGTTTGGGAAAGGTAGGTGCGATGGAAGCACACAAGGTGGTGGCGGCGATTGAAACCGCAGCCAAGAAAAACGGGATCATCAATCCCGATGTCTATCGGGAGATCCATGCGCTTTATCACGCCATCGTGGAGGCCATCGAAGGCGTAACCCGCGGGCAGATACAGTTAGGTTCAGTACTGCGTACGGTGGGACTGCGCTTTTCCATTATTCGGGGCAATCCCTATGATACGCCTGAAGAAGGGGAATGGATTGCGGTTGCCCTGTATGGTACGATCGGCGCCCCGGTCAAAGGGCTGGAACATGAAGTAGTAGGTCTTGGTATCAATCACTTGTAGTCGTAAACAACAAATATATAAAAGATTACTGGGTAGAGCCTATAGTTTACCAGTTGTTAGGGGGCTTTATTAAGAAGGTTACGGACTTTTTTAATAAAGCCCCTCTTTATTTTAAGAAGGAGGTTTAAAATATTGATTACATTAACCGGTAATTCCCTGACTATTAAAGAAGTTGAAAGAGTTCTCTACGGCTATGAGGAGATTTGCCTTGATGAGGCCAGTTTGGAAAAAGTGGATGCCAGTCGACAGGTGGTCGAAAAAATCGTGGCCGAGGAACAGCTGGTCTACGGCATTACCACCGGTTTTGGCAAATTCAGCGACGTTTTGGTCAGAAGCGAATATGTGGAAGAATTGCAGCTGAATCTAATCCATTCCCATGCCTGCGGGGTGGGGGAGAAATTCCCGGAAATGGTCAGCCGGGCCATGCTGCTGCTGCGGGCCAATACGCTGCTGAAAGGTTTTTCAGGGGTACGCCGGGAATTGATTCAAATGCTGGTTAGTTTGCTTAATGCCCGGATTCATCCGGTAATTCCCCAGCAAGGTTCGCTGGGTGCCAGCGGGGATTTGATCCCGCTCGCGCATCTGGCTCTGGCTCTGCTGGGGGAAGGGGAAGTAGCCTATCGGGGTAAAATTTGTCCGGCGATTGAGGCCTTAAATGCGGAAGGCCTTAAACCCATCACCCTGCAGGCCAAAGAAGGCCTGGCGCTCATAAACGGCACCCAGGCCATGACCGCCATGGGGGTACTGGCTTATCTGGAAGCAGAAAGGCTGGCTTATCAGGCAGAATTTATCGCCTCTATCAGTATCGAAGGGCTGCAGGGCATTACCGATGCTTTTGACGAAGAGGTGCAGTTGGCCCGGGGCTATCAGGAACAGGTGGAAGTCGCCCGGCGCATCAGAAAAATCCTGGAAGACAGTCAGCTTACCACCCATGCGGGGGAACTGCGGGTGCAGGATGCCTATTC
>JAAYCZ010000251.1 GCA_012729495.1 Syntrophomonadaceae bacterium
ACAGTTGGTTGTGCAGGATGCATTGGACAAAATATGGTGCTGTTGTGGGTCATAAATTGCATTGTTTACTCCCATTACCACCGTAAGATCAATACCTTTGCCAGGTGCGCTGATAATCACTTTGGATGCCCCGGCCTGCAGGTGCATTGATGCCTTTTCCTTACTGCGGAATCTTCCGGTGGCTTCAATTACTACATCGACCCCCATATCTTTCCAGGGAAGTTTAAGCGGATCACGTTCGGACAGATAGGTGAATTGCTTGCTTCCAGCAGTAATCGTATTGCCGGTCAGGGCCACTTCATGCGGAAACTTTCCGTGAATGGAATCATACTTGAACAGCAGGGCTCCGCCTTCGGGATCACCCAAATCATTAACTGCTGCCAGTTCGATATCGTCTCTTAATACTGCAGCCCGGGCAACCAATCTTCCGATTCGCCCAAAACCATTAATAGCTACTTTTACAGTCATCACTAATCATCCTTTCCGTATATTATCTTCTGCGCTGCGCCTTCATCGGTAATAAGAATATGGTCAAACCCTGATTTTAAAACTGCTGCAATCGCCTCGGCCTTGTTGCTGCCGCCGGCCACCGCAATAATGGTTTCAATATGCCGGATATCATCTAGTTCCAGCCCGATTCCCGGAATTTCAAATATTATTTTGCCCATTTGATTGAAATAATACCTTAATGCTTCTCCCTGGGCGCCATTTTCCTGTAAATAATTCTTTTCATCAGCTGATAATCCGCGCCGCTCTGCCATCTCATCGGCAGGCCCTATGCCGTGTACCAGGATGCGGGCGGATTTTATTATTTTTAGTACTTCTGTAACGTGAACATCTTTTTTTAAGGCCTCGGCGGTGCTCTGCTCCAGATTATCCGGAATATGCAACAGCCGATACTGAGCCCCTATTGTTTGCGCAATTTTAGCCGCAATATTACCGGCCTGGGTTTCAACATTTTCACCTAAACCTCCTCGGGCCGGAACCAGACATATTTCTTCGGATTGTTCTACTCCAGGCCGCATAGCTCTTGCCATACCCGCCAGCGTACTTCCGCCGGTCACGGCAACAATGCAACCCGGATAAAGTAAAGAATGTAACAATTCGGCCGCCGCTCTGCCCAAATCTTCCTGCGTATATGGATCTTTATTGGAGTCGTCGGGGACTATTATGACTTCCCGCAGACCGAAGCGGTTTTTCAATTTATCCGCCAGAATTTTGATATGTAATAATCCCGGTACGAGGGTTTCAACATCACGCAGCATTTCATAGCCGAAATCGGTCAGATAGATTCCTGCCACTGTACTTTTTATAGCTCCTCTGCTTTTCAGTAAATCCAGTTCAGATCTTACCATGCGTTCAGTTGAGCCCATGTTTTTGGTCAGTTGACGCCTGCCAATCGGCTGATTGTAAAGCACATGCCGTAAGATCCCATATCGGGACACCATGATTTCCACTGCTTCGGGAGCGAAACGTTCCATAATTGCAAAAAATTTATCCATTGCCAACCTCAACTAATTCAATGCTGCTTGGATCATATTTGTAATACAGGGACATATTTGTCCCAGTGAAGATATAAAACTTGGCTAATATTGGTTGCGCAAATATTATAGCACATTAAGGTATTGATGTGCTATATTTAATATCTTTAATATCAATTAATATCAATATCTTTTTCGGGCCACGGTAGACTGAATTCCTATTTCCTGACGGTATTTGGCAACTGTACGTCTGGAAATGATCGCTCCCTGCTTTTTAATAATTTCCACCAATTGCTGGTCACTTAAGGGGTTATAGGGATCTTCCTGTTCAATTAATTCCTGGATTTGTTTTTTTATGCTCTTGGATGATACTTTGTCACGCTTGGAATAGGAACTGACGCCGCTGCCAAAAAAGAATTTCAGTTCAAACAGTCCCTGGGGAGTCTGGATATATTTATTCGAGGTTGCCCTGCTGACAGTTGATTCGTGTACATTGATCAGTTCAGCTACTTGCTTGAGGTTAAGCGGCTTTATATACATTATTCCTTTATCCAGAAATTCCTTCTGAATATCAACGATACAGCGTGCTACCTTGTAAAGGGTCATTCTCCGCTGTTCAATGCTTTTTATCAGCCATACCGCCGAGCCCATTTTATCTTCCATGTATTTGCGCGCTTCCGGAGAAAAAGATTCCGGTCGGCGCATCATTTTTTCATACAGGCGATTAATGACCAAATGTGGATAGCCGCTATCATTAACAATTACAACGTATTCATCATCTATTTTTTCGACAATGATATCGGCAATTATATATTTAATATCATCCCCGCTGCTGTACTGAAGACCCGGTTTGGGATCCAAGCTGCGAATAAAGTCACAGGCTTCCTGTACCTGCTGTACGCTTGCCCCTAATTGTTGGGCTATTTTATTGATCCTCCCCTTGCCCAGATCATTAAGATGTTCCTCAATTATGGCGGATGCAATCGGATCATCTTTATCGTAATGCTCCAGCTGAATCAGCAGGCACTCAGTCAGATCACGAGCGCCGACTCCATGAGGATGAAAGGACTGTATAACCGTTAGCATATGCTGAACGCTTTCTATATCAGCTCCGGTAGCTTGAGCCATCTCGTCCAGACCTACGGTGAGATAACCATTGGCATCAATGCTGCCGATAATATATTCGCCGATGGTCAGATCTTTTTCATTGCATATGGTCATATGCAGCTGAAACTGCAGATGATCATAAAGACTGGGGGATTTGCTGATAAAGGAATCAAAAGACTTATCCTCAATATCGGTTACTGTCAGTCCGATATCCCGATCATTATAATACTCCAGCAATTCCTCAGATTTGTTGTCTGACTCAGCATCATTGGGTAATTCAGCTTCATTCCCAATTTCGTCAGTATCATCCGTATCCTTTTCCTCCAGAAAAGGGTTATTTTCCAGTTCGTTTTGAACATATTCACCCAGTTCCAGCGTTGACATTTGCAACATCGCAATAGCCTGACGCAGTTCCGGAGTCATCAATAATTTTTGCTGTTGTTCCAAATATATATCATGACTAAGCTTCATGCGGATACCTCACTTTTTTGCTGATAGCAAGGCTGATAAAAGTTCATGCAGAGCGACATTTTCTGACAATATAATTAAACATATTCTTTATGTTGCTTGGAAAATCCTTTAAAATAATTTCCCTATAAATTTTCTTCAGCAAATATTTCTAATTTTCTCATACGATAAGCTACTCCTGACTTGGTTAAAGGCGGATCCATCAAGGTACCCAGTTCCTTTAACGTACTGTCGGGATGATCTATGCGTAACAGCGCTAATTCCCTCAATTGAACCGGGATCTTGTTTACCCCCAGTTTGGCAATCAGGGCTTCAATTAATTCCACCTGGCGAACTGAGGCATCGATCGTTTTGCCCAGATTGGCAGTTTCACAATTAACCTGACGGTTTACCTGATTGCGCATTGATTTGATAATGCGTACATTTTCAAATTCCAGCAACGCATTACTGGTTCCGATCAGACGCAGGTAATCAACGATTTTCTCACTATCTTTAATATACACAATCAGATTATTTTTACGCTCGCTGATACCGGATTCAATATCGAGTTTGCCGGTTAATTTTTTTATGTCTTTGGCCATACGGATATCATTGAAAACCATTTCCAGATGGTAATTGGCTTCAGGGCGGTTGACAAAGCCTTTGCACATAAATATTCCTCTTAAATATGCTCTTTTACAGCAATTTCTGGAAGTTATTTTGGTATCCAGATATTTTACTACATTGCCATCCTGATCAATCAGGCCCAATTCCTGCAATCGCTCTAAATCAGCTTTCTGCAGCGTCACCTGCGATAAATAAAAACGCTTCTGTTTAAAACGCTTTCTCTCCACCACACTTGCAGATGCCTGCAACCCGCAAACTTCTTTCAGCAGACGGTATACTTTTCTAGCACTAACAGCATTTTCCGACTCCAACTGAAGGTTGCAGCTGCCATCTTCGTTTAATGTTGTTTCTGCACGCATGGCTATTAAAGCTGCCAACTCCGCCCGCTGACAACAGGCTTTTTCAGGAATTATTCGGGCCGCTTCATCTCTTACCTCATTGGAAAAACTCACTTGTGCCTCCATTTGGATCTCCATAAATATCAAATATTATATCCATGCATTATGTTACTTGGGCGGATCTAATTGTTCGGACTTCTTTTGCATAATAATATTCATTACTGCTTGCGCCAGCTTTTGATTATCATGCCAGGCCAGATCATCTTCTGCAACCAGATCTTCAACTGCTACTTTTATTCCCATGGCCATAATCTGTTGGCAGGATGCATCAACCGGCACAGCTTGTTCCTGACGATAGCGATTTAGACGTAACTCATCAATTATTCCTGTATTTAATATCGCATAATCAATAATCGGCTGGCGGGCATATTGTAAAATTGCTTTTACATGATCCGAAGCTGTAAAATTATCTGTTTCACCCTGTTCCGTCATAATATTGCTTACGTATATTTTTACTGCCTGGGATTGCATCATCGCCTCAGTGACACCTTCCACCAATAGGTTGGGGATAATACTGGTATAGAGACTTCCCGGGCCTATGATGATAGCATCTGCGGCCAGAATCGCATCGATGCCGGCCTGTACGGGAAGGCATTTTTCCGGGAGCAAAAATAACCGGGTTATATTATGCTGGTATTCGCGAATGGCCGTTTCTCCAATTATTACTGCCCCATCACTCATCTCTGCACCCAGGTTTACTGACTCCAGCGTAGCGGGAATAACCTGGCCTCTTACCGCCAGAACTTTGCTGACCTCTTTGATGGCACTGACAAAATCACCAGTTATCTCTGTCATAGCCACCATGAGCAAATTGCCCAGGTTATGACCGGTGATACCTTCGCCCTGTTTGAAACGATGTTGAAAAACCTTGTCCATTAATGTTTCTGTTTCGGCCAGGGCTACAAGACAACTGCGGATATCTCCGGGGGGCAGAACGCCAAGCTCTGCCCTCAACCTGCCCGAACTGCCTCCATCGTCACTAACAGTTACGATGGCAGTCAGCTGATCGGTATATTGCTTAAGGCCTTTTAACAGGACTGATAATCCAGTTCCTCCGCCTACCACTACTATTTTGGGCCCGTCATTTGATCTCAACATTATGAGCGGTACTCCTTTATTGTTGTTTCTTGTATCTGGCTACATCTCTATGCCTGACCACTATGTTATAGCCGTATTTTCTCAGCTGTTGGGCGATATAATCGGCCAGTACCACAGATCGGTGCTGTCCTCCGGTGCAACCTATGGAAATAGCCAAATTGGTTTTTCCTTCGGCAATATAGTAAGGTATCAGGAATTTAAGCAAATTTAAATAACGACGGGTAAATGATTTACTGATCGGCGATCTCATCACAAAATCAATTACTTCTTTATCTTCGCCGGTCATGGTTCTCATTACCGGATCATAAAAAGGATTGGGCAGAAATCTTACGTCCATCACAATGTCGCTATCCACAGGTATGCCTGCTTTATAGCCGAAGGAAACAATATTGATACTGAAATCACCGGTTTTACTTTCTGAAAAATAGCTGATCAGTTTTTCATTAAGTTCCCGGGGGGTTAGACTAGAAGTATCAATAATTATGTTGGCTCGGCCCCGCAGTTCCTCCAGCATTTTTCTTTCAGTGCGAATGGAATCCAATAAAACTCCGCCTTGCGCCAGCGGGTGACGACGGCGGGATTCCTTGAATCTGCTCACCAGAACTTCGTCGGAAGCCTCAAGAAACAGTATTTCATAGCTGATTTTATGTTCTTCCAGTTCTTTCAACGAACGAAACAGATCGTGAAAAAATTCACCCCCCCGAACATCTGTTACCATGGCTACCTTTTCGAGTCTGGTTTCTGCTTGTATACTGAGTTCAGTAAACTTGATCAGCAGACTGGGAGGAAGATTGTCAATACAGTAATAGCCCAGATCTTCAAGGCAGTTTATAGTCTGTGTCTTGCCTGCGCCTGACATACCGGTAATGATGAGCAGGTGTTGGTCGGTTGCTTGTTTTATCATCGTATTCTCCTCCTTCCCAGCAATTAGCTATCCGGTCTGGTTCGATACCCAACCGGCTGATAATATTTTCTCCATAGGCCAGCTGGGCTACCGTTTCCGGAAAATGAGCGTCACTATTGACAATAAAATCAGCCCCCAGCTTATTCACTATCATTATATCAGAAAGATCAGGATGTTCATGACCACAATTTATTTCAAAAAGAACTTCATTTTTAATACAAGACCGGGCAATTTCCTCCATATCAACAGCAAAAAACAGTCCCGGATGTGACAGGATATCTATTTCGGGATGACGATACAAAGCTTCGACCGTCGCCTTGGTATTATTATTTTTGGCCTTTTCCCGCTGACCTTTGCCAAAATGGCGCAGGCTGTTCTGTACCCAAATGCCGATACCGTCTTCAACTGCAGTAGGCTTTGTATAAGGATGTAATCCCGCAATCAGCAGATCCAACTGGGCAATGACCTGCCCGGATACATCCAGATCACCCTGCAGGCTTTTTATATTGGCCTCGGCACCGATAAAAACAGTAACCTCAAATTCGTGATCAGCGTTAATTGCTTCTACTTCTTCTCTTATTTCCAGATAGGTATTTTCATTTTTAACTCCAATAACTGCCGCGTGCGGGCCATGATCGGTTACGGCAACTTCCCTGATCCCTTTTTTTTGCGCTGCTGCAGCGATGTCACGAACAGACTGGCGTCCATCACTATGGTGGGAATGAGTATGATAATCTCCATAAAATTTCATCATTTCGCCTCCGCAAGTTATAATCACAAGATTAAATTTCTTGCATAATTAGCTTTACCTAAAAGCAGTACGAGATGCTATTGTTTTAATACGATGAATATATTGTGCATTTCAAAATACTCCTTGCCGTGCTCTGGAATTATGCAAAGTCCTCTATCCAACAGCCGTCGCTGAGATTTACGATTTCTTTTACTGTGTTTTGCGCAATCCATAATCGTAAAAGTTATGGATTAAAAACGGCAGAAAAATAACCGGGGATAGATATTTATCTCCCCGGCTGTTCTTAGTTTAACCTTTAATGCCCGGCTTATGTCTTTGCTATCACCCTGGGCCGGTATTTCTCTTCGAATTTAAATTAACGCGCCAGTTCAGCTTTTAAATAATCAATCACTTGAACCGGAGTGGGATTAATTCCGTATTCGAGGGCCAGATAAAAGCTGGCATAATCACCTATATAGATTAGTGAATATAATTTGGCCAGCCATGACTTTCCGCGGGTCTTAATTTCAATTACGCCGGCAACCTTAGCCCGGATTATATCTCCGGTTATACGGATGCGTTTCTTAACCTGTTCATGATCATCCGGATCACACAGAATAATAACCAGCAGCCGGGCCAGTAGTTCAAGGGGAGCCTCAAAACCGACCAGTTCATTGTGATTAAGTTCCGGAAAAGCATTGTAGTAGGCCGGGGCCTTGGCATTCTCATTTATCTGGGCTTTCCAGCGCATCGCGGCGATTTCGGAGTGACCTGAGCTGCCCCATATTACCGGTATACGATCCTTCATTTCCTTTGCCAGCCGCCGGGCCGGATTATCTTCTCCATCAATGGCAGGATTCAGTTCCTCTTGTAATTCTTGCAGAACCTGCCATGTTTCCTGCAGATCAAGTCTTGCATCCTGAATCATGCCCATTTTTTCGAGAATCAAGGCCAGCGGGCAGAAGAGATAGCCGCTGGCTGCCCGCGGCGACATCCCCCCCGGGACTTCAACCACCAGGTAACCATCTTCCCGGGCCAGTGCCGACAACTTGCCCCCGCTGCTGACTACGATTATATCGGCACCGTATTGCTTTGCCTGCTGGTAGGCACTGAGTGTTTCTTCCGTATTACCCGAGTAGCTTACCGCCATAACCAGGGTACGATTATTCACAAACGATGGCAGCACATAATCACGATTGACAATGACCGGTACTGCACATCGGCCCAGCGCATAACTGCGCAGTATATCTCCGCCGATGGCGGAACCGCCCAAGCCGCTTACTACAATGTTGAGATAATCTTTTTTGTATCTGTCAGGCAGATCGATGCTCAGATTCAGCATCTCGCTAAACTGTTCGGGCAGACTATAGAGATAATTTTGCATTTTTTCAATCGTCATAGAAAAACTCCTTCCCATAAACTATTTTCCGGCAGCCGGATTATTTAGTACCATGGCTGCACAACCCGCCAATACGATATCATCCCCCAATCGGGTCATTTCTATTTTCAGATCGCGGCGATGCAGGGAAAAAACATTATTTATTACTTCATTTTGAATGATCGGCAGCAATAGATCATGGAGACCTAATGCTGCTCCCCCGCCCAGCACAACCTTTTCCGGATTGAAAATATTGACCAGATTGGCAATCCCCATGCCCAGATAGTGGCCGGCCTGGTCTATCAGACGCAGTGCTTCTTCATCCCCCTGACGTGCCGCCTGGCCTGCCTCACGTGCACTGACAGGCTGGCCCGGGCCGACGTTGGCTAAAATCATATCGCCTTTACCCCGGGCAATTAAAGCATTCGCTTCCCGGGCGATAGCAGTGCCGGATGCAACAGCTTCCAGGCAGCCTCTGCGTCCGCAGCCGCATCGACTGCCCCCGGGAGCGACCACCATGTGACCAATTTCTCCGCCCCCCCCGTTCAAGCCATGCAAGAGGCGTCCATCAACAATTATGCCTCCGCCTACACCGGTACTTACAGTAATATAAATCAAATGACGGTATTTACGGTTGGAACCATAGTAATACTCGCCCCAGGCGGCAACGTTGGTATCTTTATCCAGCAAAAGTTTGCCTCCTAATCTTTTGCTTAATTCTTCTCTGACCGGATATTTCAGCCACCTCAGATTGGGAGATTCTTCAACGATGCCAGCCTGATAATCAAGCGGTCCCGGCACCCCTACACCGGTTCCCATAATATCCTTTTTCTTTAAACCCATGGCCAGTTTCAGTTCTTCAACCATACGCTCCGTCTGCTCAATCACTGCTTGCGGATGACCGGCAGCACAAGTAGTCTCCCGGCTATGCATCAGTACTTCTCCGTTTCGGTTCAGAACCCCGCATAGCACTTTACTCCCGCCAATATCTACAGCAATGATAAATTTTCTCAATTTAATACCCCCGCGGCTATTTGCCGATTAATTCATATTCCATACTGCCCAGACCCATTTTTGCTGCATGGTGCAGCTGTGGTTCCCAGTCAATATCAGGATGGACAGTCCGGAATTTATCTGCTCCGGCCTCCAGACCCTCGATTACCGAACCCGGCATGGCCGGCATGCTGTTTACCAGATCAACACAAGCCTTATCCAAAGCGACCGGATCGGTTGAGGCGAGGATGCCTACATCCTGGACAATCGGAAAATCATTATGGCTGTTGCAATCGCAGTCCGGACTGATATCGGTAACAAAATTTATATAAATTACCTTGCCAGCTTTGTTTTGTACTGCTCCCAATGCATATTCAGCCATTTTTTCCTGCAGTGCTTCCGGTCGGGTCTTCCAATTGGGCCGGATCGCTCCAAACTTGCAGCTAACGATGCATTCCCCGCATCCCCAGCATTTTTCTGCCATAATAACCGCTTTACGCCCGGCTTTATTACCCGCCCAATCTTCCATTACTATGGCTTCAGCGGGACACCACTCGTTGCATTTTGTACAGCCGGTACACTTTTTATCATAAACCGACGGTAAAACATCGGAATGCATCTGCTGTTTGCCGCTGCGCGAACCCAGACCCATGCCCAAATTTTTGATTGCTCCGCCAAATCCGGTCAGCTCATGACACTTAAAATGGCTCATCACTACCATCGCATCAGCATGGTAGGCGTTGCTGGCAATATTGACTTCCTGAAAATGATCACCGTTGATCTTTACTTTCACATAGTCTTTGCCGTTTAAACCATCCGCAATAATCAGCGGCGCACCTACCACGGCATAATCGAAACCATTTCTGATGGCGGTTTCCAGATGATCTACCGAATCGGCCCGGGTTCCCACATATAGCGTATTGGCATCGGTAAGAAAGGGACGTCCCTCCAATTGCCGAATCATTTCCACGACCCTGCGCACGTAAGGCGGTTTTATATAAGCCAGATTACCGCTTTCCCCAAAATGAATCTTGATCGCTACCAGGTCACGGGGTGCAATTATTTCAGATATTCCGGCCCGACCCAACACTTTCTCGGCTTTATCCAACAGACTGCCTGAATTGATGCGTAAATTAGTAAAATATACTTTGGAAGCCATAATTTCAACCTCACTTATAAGTTTATAATTGCTGCGATATTCAATATTACTGCAGGACAAATCTTTGCAGCGCTTCGGTCACGCCTTCTTCATCGTTGGAAAAAGTGACAAAATCAGCCGCCGCTTTGACTGCCTCGATGGCATTGCCCATTGCTACCCCCAGACCGGCCCATTTAATCATATCCAAATCATTAAAACTATCCCCGACAGCCATGACTTCTGAGCTTTTGATCCCGTAATGACCGGCAATCAGCTCTAAAGCCTGGGCCTTGCCGGCCGAACGGTTCATCACTTCCAGATAGAATGGTTTGGAACGGGTGATATAGAGCTGATCGGCAAAATTTGTTTTCAGTTCCTTTTCCATGGCGAGCAGCAACGGCTCATTTTGACTGATAGCCATAATTTTCATGGCCTCATATTGATTCAATGCCTCAATCAGATCATCGTACAACCGTGCTTTCACCCCGGCTAAGCGAGCGTAATCATCTGCCTCTGGTGAAGATTTTTCAATACATAATTCATCGTTATAATAACTGTGAAAATGTACTCCTTGTTGCCGGAAATAAGTCATAACCTGACGTGCCAGCGCAGCGGGCACCGGCTGGTAATACAAAACTTCCCCGCTCAAAGAATTTTTGACCCAGGCCCCCTGATAAGTAATTATCGGTACATCAATACCTAATTGTTGGGCATAGGGAAGCGCTGATTTAAACATCCTGCCGGTGGAAAGAGTAATGATTACTCCCTTTTGCCGGGCCTTTTTAATTGCTTCTATACATGACGAAGAAATCTTTAATCCGGAATCTAACAGCGTATCATCCAGGTCCAAAGCAACCAGTTTTATTATCATTTTCACTCCTATAATCGATCTTGGATTCTGCAAATGCGAACTTCTGCGTTGTTACGAAAATACCGCTTGGTCAACGTACCTCAGTACGCCTCATGCGCGGTATTCTCCAACGCCTTGAGCTTCGCTCCTGTAATCGGTCTAACGATTCTGCAAATGCGAATCTCTCGTTGTTACGAAAATCCCGCTTAGTCAACGTATATCGGTACGCCTCCTTCGCGGGCTTTCACCTTCGCTTTCCTCATCGGTTAGCAGTTTTAACTTATAATTTCTCAGATTATCTGATATTAAACATTTTATCTTCGACAAAGTAGCTTATGACAAAACTAATAATGCTGATTAATATGGCGCTCAAAACCGCCCACCAGAAACCGTGAATCGTAAATCCCTTGATTGTGGCCGAAGTAATGTAGAGCATAAAACCATTAATGATAAAAGTAAACAATCCCAGTGATAAAATGTTGAGGGGCAGTGTCAGTATAAGCAGCAACGGCCTTATGATGGCATTAATGACCCCTAGAAATACAGAGCCTACGATTGCTCCCCATACCGTTAACTCAAAACCGGGAATAATGTACGCCGTCAATACGATCGCCAATATGTTGCAGAACCATCTTATGAGCCAACCTTGCATCGATTGTACCTCCTTACTGAATAATTAATTCTGTTGGGTGCAGATTTTATGATATTATAACCTAATAATATCATACGAAATTTACCCAAAAAATACTAACCCTATTATTATATTCGCTATATTTCCCGGGAAATAATGATAATTATCCAAAGACTCTAATTAATTCCTATCTTTTTTTATTCTTGTGAAATGGCAGGATAACACTCAAAGCAGGCCCATATCACCTTAATAAGTGGTATGGATCTGCTTGATTTATGTTGTTTAAGGCTTTAGAGGGGATATTTTATCGTGAAAGGCTGGGGGGACAGCCGTTTTTATTGTTGCCTGTCTTTATGAAAATAGTCGTATACCTGTTGGGCAGCTGAGCTGTTCATGCCGGGAACTGCTTTAATCTCATCCAGTCCGGCCTGTTCAAGCCTGGCTGCGGAACCGAATTGCTGCAGCAGTGCTTTTTTTCGTTTGGGGCCGATACCCGGAATCTCATCTAGTACAGAACGGCTGACTTTTTTCTCCCGGCGCTGCCGATTATACGTTATCGCAAAGCGGTGGGCCTCATCCCGCAGCCGCTGCAAAAGCATCAACCCTTCATCACGCCGGGAAAGACGGATCGGCTCGCCCCGGCCGGGATAGAATATTTCTTCATTCTTTTTGGCCAATCCCACTACCGCTATTTCCAGTCCCATCTGCTGCAATACCCGCTGAACCGCATTGACCTGACCTAATCCGCCATCGATCAACAAAAGATCAGGTTCCGGCAGGAAAGCCGGGTTGCCTTGTTGGGCTTCTCTAAACCGGCGTTCCAGCACTTCCCGCAGAGAGGCAAAATCATCATTCTGGTTCTTGCTGATTTTAAAACGCCGATAGGCTTTGCGGTCCTCCTGGCCAGAGGTAAAAACCACCATTGAACCAACGGTTTCTTCTCCGGCCAGGTGGGAGATATCAAAACACTCGATCCGCTCCGGGATCACTTCCAGGTCAAGTTTTTCCGCCAGATGCTGTAAAATCCTGCGGGCCTTCAGATCCTGCCGGGTTTTTTCTTCCCAGAGCAGTCGGGCATTTTCAGTTACCATATCCATGATGCGTTTTTTTTCGCCGCGGCTGGGTCTGCTCATGCGGACTGATTTGCCGCTGCTCTCCCGCAGCCATCTTTCCAGCAACTGCTGTTCAGCGGGCAGTTCATTCAGTAAAATGGCCGCGGGTATAGCATGGTTTTCCCCATAGTAATACTTGAGAAAAAAATCCATTACTTCGCCTTTTTCTTCTTCTATGGCCCGTTTCAGCCAGTAGGTATCCTTGGCTACAATCTGGCCCTGGCGGATTTTAAATACCAGGGCCAAATTTTCCTTATCACCGGCAATCATCGCAATGACATCAATGCAGTAAGGATGATCAAAGATGACCTGCTGGCGGGCGTTCAAAGCCTGGATAGCTTTTATCTGATCACGCAGCCGGGCGGCCTTTTCAAATTCGAGATTGGCAGCCGCCGCATGCATTTCAGCCTCCTTCAGCGCCAAAAGATCCTGGGATCTGCCTTCCAGGAAATTGACCATGCCTTCCACCACCCGCTGGTAATCAGTTGCACTGACCTGCCCGCTGCAAGGGCCAAGGCAATTGCCGAGATCATAATTCAAACAGGGTCGGGCTTGCTCCTTCAGGTTTTTACAGGTACGCAGCGGAAATATATGGTTTAGCAGCTTGAGGGTCTCCTTGACATTGCCTACTTCTGTATAAGGCCCGTAGTAACGGGAAACCTTGTCCTTGCTTTCCCGCACGATGGAAATACGCGGGAATTTATCCGCGCTGATTTTAATATATGGGTAGGTTTTGTCATCCCGCAGCAGAATATTGTAACGGGGCTGGTAAGCCTTAATCAGGTTATTCTCCAGAATCAGCGCTTCTACTTCACTGCTGCTGACTATATAATCAAAATCCGCCACTCGTGCCATCATGGCCTTCACTTTGGGCAGTAGGTGCTGCGGAGATTGAAAATAGGAGCGCAGGCGATTACGCAGGAGCTTGGCCTTGCCTACATAAATGACCCGGCCTTCCTGATCCTTGAAAAGATATACCCCCGGCTGGAGGGGAACATGTTTTAAGCGCTCCCGCAGAGCCTCCATAAAAACCTCCCGATAATATGCCCAACTATTGCTGTAAAACCCGGCGCAAATACCGGCCGGTATATGACTGCGCTTGCCGGGCCAATTCTTCCGGCGTACCCCGGGCAATGATCTCGCCACCCTTTTCGCCGCCTTCCGGCCCCAAATCGATGATATAATCAGCTGATTTAATGATATCCAGATTGTGTTCGATAATCACAACCGTATTGCCGGCCTCCACCAGCCGGTTTAAGACTTCCAGCAAATGCTTGATATCCTCCTTGTGCAAGCCGGTGGTGGGTTCATCCAGAATATAAATGTTCTTGCCCAGGGAGCGCTTGGACAGCTCGGTAGCCAGTTTAACCCGCTGTGCTTCCCCTCCGGACAAAGTCGGAGCCGGCTGCCCCAGTTGAATATAGCCCAGGCCAACGTCCTGCAAAACTTTCAGCTTACGGTGCACCTTGGTAATATTTTCAAAAAGATTTACCCCTTCATCCACCGTCATGGCCAAAACATCAGCAATATTATGGCCTTTATATTTAACTTCCAACGTCTCGCGGTTATAGCGTTTACCCTTGCAAACCTCGCAGGGAATATAAACATCTGGTAAAAAATGCATTTCGATCTTAATAATACCGTCGCCGGAGCAAGCTTCGCATCTCCCCCCGCGCACATTAAAACTGAAGCGCCCGGCATTGTAACCCCGGATACGGGATTCGGTAGTATTGGCAAAAAGCTCGCGTATGCCGTCAAAAGCGCCGGTATACGTAGCCGGATTGGAACGGGGCGTGCGTCCGATGGGAGACTGGTCAATATTTATTATCTTTTCAAGGTGTTCGACTCCGACCAGTTCTTTGTGTTTACCGGGCCGGTGTCGGCCGCCATAAATTTTTTTCATCAGGGCCGGATAAAGGATATCTTCAATTAGAGTGCTTTTGCCGGATCCCGATACTCCGGTCACAACCACCATTTTACCCAGAGGTATGGATACATCAATATTTTTCAGATTATGCTCGCTGGCCCCGCGGATGATCAATTCCTGACCATTGCCGGCTCGGCGCTGCACAGGTACGGTAATACTGCGCTGTCCGGACAGGTACTGGCCGGTCAGCGAATCTTCACTGTGCATGATATCATCCAGACTGCCGGCCGCCACTACTTCACCGCCGTGCACACCGGCTCCCGGTCCAATATCCACGATGAAATCAGCATTTTGCATGGTTTCTTCATCATGTTCCACCACGATAACGGTGTTACCCAAATCGCGCAATTTTTTCAAAGTTGCCAGCAGCCGGTCATTGTCGCGGGGATGCAGTCCAATACTGGGTTCATCCAGCACATAAAGCACTCCCATCAGGGAAGATCCCACCTGGGTCGCCAGACGGATGCGCTGGGCTTCTCCCCCGGAAAGACTGCCGGCCATCCGGTCAAGGGTCAGATAATCAAGTCCTACGTCCAGTAAGAATCCCAGGCGGGTATTAATCTCCTTGATCACCTGGCGGGCAATAATACTGTCCCGTTCATTCAATTGCAGGCCGGCAAAAAAGTCGACGCTTTGGCGGATTGAATAGGAACTCACTTCCGCAATAGATTTGCCGTCCAGCAATACCCAAAGGGTTTCTTCACGTAGTCTTTTCCCCTGACAGCGCTGGCAAAAGCTGCTGGTCATGTATTTTTCCAAATCCTCACGCGAGGCGTCTGATTTGGTTTCCGCATAACGCCGGGCCAGATTGTTGATCACACCTTCAAAGGTGGAGTGAAAATCCCGCTCTTCCCCATAGGAATTGATATATTCGATTTTAAACCTTTCCCCGTTGTTGCCATATAAAATAGTATCTATCTGTTGGGGGCTTAATTCCTTCAGGGGCTTATCTAAAGGAATTTTATATTTTTTGGCCATTCCCGCGATCAATTGCCGATAATAATTGTGAAAATACCCCGACCATGGAATGATGGCTCCCTCGGCCAAGCTCTTGTCCATATTTAAAACCAGCTCGGGATCGATTTCTTTTTTTTCCCCCAAACCATCACATTCCGGACAGGCTCCGAAGGGACTGTTAAATGAGAACATGCGCGGACTCAGTTCGGGCAGGCTGAAACCGCATTCAGGGCAGGCAAATTCGCGGCTGAAGATCATTTCCTCGGCCTCTCCTTCAGCGCCCAATTTTAATATCTTTGCGATCCCTTCCCCCATCTCAAATGATAGTTCCAGTGATTCGGCCAAACGACTGCGAATATCGGCTTTAATGACCAGCCGATCGACGACAGCGCTGATATCATGCTTTTTGTTTTTCTCCAGCTTGATTTCCTCTTCAGAACTGTATTCATAACCGTCTACCATCAATCTGACAAAACCATCTTTAAAAAGACCGTCGATGACTTTGCGGTGTTCACCCTTTTGGGCTTTTATGATCGGAGCTAAAACCTTTATTTTGCTGCCTTCCGGCAGGGCCAGTACCGTGTCCACTACCTGGTCGATCGTTTGCCGCTGGATGGGACGGTGGCAGTGGGGGCAATGCGGTTTGCCCACCCGGGCAAAAAGCAAGCGCAGATGATCATATATCTCAGTTACGGTTCCGACCGTGGAACGGGGGTTGTTGGAGGTTGTCTTTTGATCGATGGAAATCGAAGGCGACAGCCCTTCGATATAATCCACGTCGGGTTTGTTCATTTGCCCCAGAAATTGACGGGCATAGGTGGACAGGGATTCCACATAGCGGCGCTGACCCTCATTGTAAATCGTATCAAAAGCCAGACTCGATTTGCCCGAACCGGAAACCCCGGTGAATACTACCAATTTATCGCGGGGAATGCTGATATCAATATTTTTCAAATTATGCTCGCGTGCACCTTTTACATAAATGTAATCTCTCATGCTTGTCCTCCAGATTTATCTGCGCTTTTTGGTTTTTTTGCTGGTCTGCATCTCTTTGATCATATCTCGAAGCTGGGCGGCCCGTTCAAAATCCAGGGCCGCGGCCGCCTGCAGCATATCCGTTTCCATTTCCCTGATCAGCCGGGCGCGTTCTTCCGCGGACAGCTTTTTCCATTCCATTGCCGTATAATTAGCAGCATCTTCAGCAATGGTGGCCTCCAAAGAAGCATGTACGGCCTTCTTGATCGTTTCCGGAGTAATACCGTGTTCCTGATTGTAAGCGGTTTGCTTCTGACGGCGCCGCTCGGTTTCACCAATCGCCTGCTGCATGGAAGGGGTGATCCGGTCCGCGTACATAATAACCTTGCCTTCCACATTACGTGCCGCCCGACCAGCCGTTTGAATCAGCGAGCGGCCGGAGCGCAGAAACCCTTCTTTGTCCGCGTCCAGGATTGCCACCAGGGCAACCTCGGGCAGATCAAGCCCTTCCCGCAGCAGATTGATACCGATCAATACATCAAACTCTCCGCTGCGCAGATCCCTCAGGATCTCCATTCTTTCCAGGGCTTCAATATCGGAATGCATGTAACGTACTTTTATACCGGCATCCTCCAAATAATCGGCCAGATCCTCAGCCATTCTTTTGGTCAGGGTGGTAACCAGTACCCTGAACCCGTTCTCAACCCTGATCTGAATTTCAGCCATCAGATCATCGATCTGATTCAAGGTGGAGCGAACCTCGATCTCCGGATCCAGTAGGCCGGTCGGGCGGATAACCTGATCGGCCACATGCAGGCTGTGTTCGATTTCATAATCCCCGGGCGTTGCACTGACGTAAATCACCTGATTAATTTTGCTTTCAAACTCCGCAAACTTGAGCGGACGGTTATCCAGCGCCGACGGCAGCCGGAAACCATAACTGACCAGGTTTTCCTTGCGGGAACGATCCCCGGCAAACATCCCCCGTACCTGCGGTACGGAAATATGAGATTCATCCATAAACAGCAAAAAATCCCGGGGGAAGAAATCCATAAGGGTATAGGGCGGTTCGCCGGCCTTTCTTCCCGTTATATAGCGGGAATAGTTTTCAATCCCCTTGCAGTAGCCAATTTCCTTGATCATCTCCAGGTCAAAGCGGGTTCTTTGCCCGATACGCTGTGCCTCCAGCAGCTTGCCTTCCCGTTCAAACTGACTGAGCTGCTGCGCCAGTTCACTTTCGATTTCCTCTGCCGCGGCCAGCATATTATCCCGGGTGGTGGCAAAATGGGAAGCAGGAAAAATCATGGCATGCATTTGCTTGCCCAGAATTTCTCCGGTCATCGGTTTAAATTCCACAATACGCTCGATTTCATCGCCAAAAAGTTCTACCCGCAAGGCCTTGTCCCAGGACGAGGCAGGAAATATCTCCACCACATCGCCCCGCACCCGGAAGTTACCGCGGAAAAAGCTCATTTCATTGCGCTCATAATGGTTTTCAACCAGTTTTCGCAATAAAAGTTCTCGTGGCATCTCACTACCGGGACGCAGAGAGATGGCCATTTCATAATAATCCTGCGGTGCTCCCAGACCGTAAATGCAGGAAACACTGGCCACAATGATTACATCCCGGCGCTCCAGCAGGGAAGCGGTAGCTGAATGACGAAACTTGTCAATCTCATCGTTGATGGACGAATCCTTTTCGATGTAAGTATCCGTCTGCGGCACGTATGCTTCCGGCTGGTAGTAATCATAATAACTGATAAAGTATTCCACCGCATTGTCGGGAAAATAATCTTTAAACTCGGAATACAGCTGTCCGGCCAGGGTCTTGTTGGGCGCCATTACCAGCGCCGGTCTTTGCAGCGCCTGTATGATTTGGGCCATGGTATAAGTCTTGCCTGAACCGGTAACTCCCAGCAGGGTCTGGGCGCGGTGTCCCTGCTGCAGACCTTCTACCAGTTCCCGGATCGCCTGCGGCTGATCCCCCGACGGCAAATAGTCTGAACGCAACTGAAACGGTTTCATAATAATCCACCTCATGAGCATATTTCAAGGCGAACAAATGCTCTTTTTCATTATACTATAATATAATAACTGCCCTGACAAGCAAGGCAGTTTGGTAAAATATATTTTTAATCACTTTCATTACGGCTTCCCGGGTCTGATCGTTTCAATAAGATCGCGTCTTATTTTATCTAGTCCGGCAAAATCCATGGCCCCGGCATAAATTTTTTTCAATTCCTGCTGGCTGGTGCTGCTCTTTTCCAATTGCTGCCGCGCTTCAAACAGTAAATTTTCAATATTTCTGCTGTTTATGCTGCTCTCCCGGCTGCGGTCATCATCATAATCTTCCATATATAAACTTAAATCAACCACCACATCCCAGGGCTTGAGCGGAATTTCTACCGAGCCGGCTTCAATCAAGGCAATCTGAAGATTACGAATAATTACCATCACCAAGCTCTCAACTTCCAGCCCGCAATGATAGTATTCCAGGAAATATCCGTTATCCTTGATCAGGCGGGCCAGTTCAGCAATCATCATACTCTTGCCGCTGCCGGACGGCCCTTTAAAAATATAGCGCTTCTGACAATTATGACTCAATTCGTGTACATAATCCACCCATCCATCGATGGTTAAAACCCCGGCAAAATAATGTTTTTCCCCGGAACGGTTGGCAACTATCTCACTGCCCAGCTGTTTTACCAGCTGACCTAATTTTTCAATGTTCATGTGACGGGAATTCATCCGGCGCTGTTCCGCCTTCAACCTGCCCAGTTCCTGAAGCAGATCATAGGCTTTTTGCCGTGCAAGCTCAATTTTATCGACCAGTTCGATGATCTGCAGCCGCTGCCCGTCGATCACGGCCTGATCCCAGTATTCACCCAGGTTGATCAGATGTTCCTTGATACCCGGATAGCGGGGATCAATACTGGCCGACAGACTGCCGTTGATAACCGCCAGATTAAGCTGGGGGATGTACACACCGTCAGGCGTAATGGAATCGAGTGCCGAAATCCAGAATTCGACCTCCAGGCCCTGTTCCGACATCACTTCGCCAACCAGACGGATAAAGGTTGACCTGCCCGATCCGGGTGCCCCCTTGAGGATATAGACCTGCTCCAGATCTTTGATCAGTTCGGGTATAAATGTATAATATCCCTTTGTAGTATGGCTGCTGGCAAAAACATAACGAATCAAACCTCTATTATTCACCTTTATCCCTCTTCTCCCCAGGTTTGCTTTAATATATTCAAAACGTCAACCAAAGGTGAACAAAATAGTCAGGAAAGTTAGCTACGCCAGCAGCGCTTTTAATTTTTGCCAGGCATTACGCGCCAAATTAAAATATCGATCCTCCTGCCAGACCAGATAGGAACTGATATTCGGTTCCGGAACCGGTATAAGCTCCCATTTACGTTTGCGGCCGGGCGGCCAGGTCAAATCAATCATACGCTCATTACGCCTGATCCGTAAATTGAGCTTCAGCCGGCCGTCCTTTAACAATTCCTGCAAATCTCCATAGCTGTTAACCTCAACGCCATTGACATACATAATAATATCCCCCGATTTAATGCCTGCCCGTTGCGCACTGCTGCCGCTGATCACCTCCATGACCATCAGGCCCTGCTCGGCTTTAGTATAAATAGGCGGCCTGCTTTCCGCCCGCATTCCCAGCCAAACAACCAGTTCATGCCCAATGGGGCTGAAAGCGGCAGCCAGCCAGGTAAAAACAGGTATACGGGATGAAAGTACTGCGATTGACAAAAGCAGCCCGGAAAAGAGGAAAAGCAATAGCGCCGAACGGCGGCTGGCCTGGCGGGGCGTACGGGTGGTGCAGATCTCCCCGTAACCCAGCACCGCCATGACCGGGACAATGGTGAAAGCCTGCTCCCCGGTAAATCCGCTGTAATCTTGCAGCAGCGGCCACCAGGAAGGCATTTCCAGCCCCGTAGCCGCTGCCTCAGGCAGGCCGACACTGATCAAAGCCAGCAATGGGATAGGCCAGAAATACTGCAGGTTAAAGCCCCCGCAAAGCTGTTCATGTCTTTTTATATAAACCGCAGGAGGATGAAAAGTTCCGTTGAGCAATATCAGCAGACTCTCAATCATATGCAGAACCGCTACCAGCCCCATCAGTTGAGGTATGCAGATATGAGGAAACCCAAACAGGAGATTGGCCGTGGCAATAATCCCGGCCGCATAAGCAAAACAGATAAATCTAGGCTGAATCAGCATTAACAGCAAGGCTGTCACCCATAATGCAGTGATACCGATACTGCCGAGATCGATGCCCAGAAAAACCAGAAAAACACTGCCGGCGATACCGCCCAACAATCCCAGCAAAGAAGAATAAAGAGAGGCTTGCAGCGAGAAATCAGGACGTCCCTGAAAAAATGACGCAGATAGTTTCTCCTGACGTTTATTCTGCCAGAAGACCAGTAGAAAAATCATTGCCCATAAACCCAGAAAAAAGGGGGAAGTAAAGGCGCCAACCAACACTTGCCCCATCATCTTTATGATTGTTGCGGCCAGTTCCAACAACCCACCTCCAGGTTATAGAATCTGCTCCTTTAAAATCTCCACGGCCCGGTCCATTTGTAAATCCCGTTCCTCTGTTTCAGGATTCTTGACCACATAATCAGGGTTTATACCGATCTTGTTAATATCAGTTCCATCGGGGGTAAAGTACTTCTGGGTGGTCAGTTTTAAAGCTCCCCCGCTGCGCAGGGGAAAAACTGTTTGCACCAGCCCCTTGCCGTAGGTCTTTTCCCCTACCAGCACGGCCCTTTTATTATCTTTCAGGGCACCGGCCAGAATTTCCGAAGCACTTGCACTGTTGCCGTTTACCAGCACCACCATGGGTAATTTTATACTGCCCGCTTCCGCGCGATAAACTTTTTCATGGCCGCGCGCATCCTTGTTACTCACCACTTCCCTATCTTCCAGAAAAATATCCGCGATTGCGATCGCGGCATCAAAATCACCGCCGCCATTGTCCCTTAGATCCAGCAAGATTCCCTGGATTTTTTTTTCATTCAAACGGTTCAGACTGTTGGCGATTTCCTCGGCAGAATGGGCATGAAACTGATTTAATTTTATATAGCCGATCGGCACCGCACCGTCGATTACTTTATCCTCCACTGAAGGAACATTGATAATCTCACGAATAATTTTAAACTCATACTCCTTGCCTTCGCCAGGACGCAAAACCGCCATATCCAACTGCGTACCGGGCTCGCCCCGCATCAAATGCACCGCTTCGTCCTGACTCATCTGCAGGGCACTTTGATCATTGATACGGGTTATAATGTCACCGTTTTTCAGCCCCTCCCGTGCTGCCGGGGTACCTTTGATCGGGGAAACGATCCCCAATCTCCCATCCTCCAGTTCTACCACATAGACTCCTATCCCGCCAAACTCCGCATTTAACTGCAGCTCCAGCTCTTCCCACTGGGACTTGTTAAGATATTTGGAATAGGGATCTTCTAAGGAAGAGACAATCCCGGCCGTGGCTCCCTCAATCATTTTGTCAGTTTGCGGTTCATATAAGGACTCGGCTTTGAGCAGACCAACCACAGTCAACAAACTGCCCAAACCGTTGGAATTGGCAACAAAAATAAAAGCCAGGGCCAGAAATCCCAGCAAGCCGAATAATGCAAAAAATGAAAATATCCCTTTAACAAATTTATTACCTTTCAAAATCACACCACCATATTTAATATTATTAGTGACTCATCTTTAATATGTTACCGCAATTACAAAGCCAACACAAATAATTATGGAAAACTCTTCCTAATATTACCAACGCTTGGTTTATTCCAAAAAAAATGAGCCAAGGGGTTCTTGAAAGACCCTTGACTCACAATCAGAGCATTTTATCAAATATATGAATGCGGATTGACCGGGGTACCGTTCTTCCTCACTTCAAAATGCAAATGAGGTCCGGTGCTCCAACCGGTACTGCCAACTTTACCTATAACCTGACCTTTATTGACCGCTTTGCCTTTACTGACCAGAATCGTTGATTGATGGGCATATAGAGTGGAAATTCCTGAACCATGGTCAATAACGACCACCTGTCCATAACCCCCCATCCAGCCTGAGTAGATCACCGTCCCGCTGTCAGCGGCAAGAATGTTGACTCCGCTCGGAACCCCAATATCTATCCCGGTATGTAATTTATTAACCTTGAGAATAGGATGATAGCGCATGCCGTAATCGGAATTAATTGTCTTGTAGCCCGGAACCGGCCAGGTATAAGTACCCGTACCTGCTTTGTCGGGATCGCCCTTGCTTTGCATTTGCTGAATCATGGCTTCCAACTGGCGGGAAGATGCCTCCAATTCTGCCAGTGCCTTTTCATACGCTTTCTTTTCCTTCTGAACATCTTTTAGGATAACTTTCTTTGCATCTATTTTCTCATCCAGATTTTGTTGTTTTTCCTTTTGGTTCTGTTTGTTATTTTCCAGTTCTTGTTTTTGATCTTCCAAAGCGGCTTTTTTGGAATCCAGGGCATCTTTTTTAGCCTGCACCGCAGCGATTAGATCCTGATCCTGCTGCAGAATTCTGTTGAGCAGATCATAACGGGTCAGAAAATCCTGCATATCTTCTGCCCCAAGCAGTACCTCCAGATAAGAAACATCACCCTGTTCATAAATGAACACCAACCGCTGGTTTAATATCTCATTCTGTTTTTCCAGTTCTGTTTCCAATATTCCAATCTCATCCCGGGTTATAGCCAAACTGGACTGCAGATAATCAACCCGGCCGGAAATGTATTCCAATTCAGATTGGGTTTTTTGTATATCCTTTTCCAGCTTTTGCACATCATTCAAAATGCTTCGTTCTTGCTTTTTAACCTTGCTAAGTTTTTGATTTTGGGCATTGATTTGACGGCTGACTTCTTCCAATTGCTGCTGTTTATCTGAAATCTCATCGGCGTAAACCGGCAAAATGATCGTCATAAAAAATAGTAATGCCATAGAAATCGCTGCTATTCGATGATTTAACCGCAAAATATCCCCTCCCTTATGCCCAAGAATATAGAATTGGTGACAATTAGTCAAGATAAACCGCTGTTTTATGGTTGTTTATGACTATATTGCAGTAATTACACCGTAAAACGTTGGCTTACACATCCAGAAAACGATTCAGGGAAATAATTGTTCCCAAACACCCCAGCACCGCCCCGGCACCGAATAAGGACAGATATATTTCCAGCAGTTCCTTCTGATTATTAATCAACGGAATAAAGAATACGGTGGTCTGCATATTGTTGACCAGCGTACCGTAACCAAGAGCCAACAGAATGACAGCCAATAATGCCCCCATCGATCCCAACAAAATACCTTCGATAAAAAACGGCCAGCGTACAAACCAGTCCGTCGCCCCGATCAGTTTCATCAGGTAGATTTCCTTGCGCCGTGAGAAGATTGCCAGCCTGATGGTGGTAGCAATCAGGAAAACCGCCCCCATGGCCAGCAAAACAATGAGGATAATACTGATTATCCTAACCCAGCGGGTAATATGAAAAAGTCTCTCCACCATTCCCTGACCGTAATTGACTTTGTAAACACCCTCCAGTTTGAAGATCTGTTTGGCTATTTGGGGTACATCACGCGGCTTTTTGGCTTTCACCTTAAAACTGTTGGGCAGCGGGTTATCGCCCACCGTCTTTTTAAGGTCATATTGCTTTGCATCAAACTTGGATTGCAGTTTGGCCAGAGCCTGATCCTTGCTGATAAATTGCACTGATTTGATCCCGGGTATTTGTTTGATTTTTCGGCCCAGGTCTGCCAGATCGTTTTTATCCAGCGAATCTTCTACAAAAACCATCATTTCCAGGTCAGATTCCAGCTGGTTTATAAATTTACCGGCATTGATAGTTAAAAGTACTGCCGCCCCCAGAATCAGGATGCAGATGGTTACGGTAGACAAGGTAGCTATGGTTAGAAGTTGATTGCGCCGCAGGGACTTGAGGGTTTCACTGAAAAAATAGCGCATAGTATTCATATACTGACCTCACCCAGGCTGCCATCCGAGCAAACCATGCCTGCATCCAGCATGATCACCCGCTTGTAGGAATTCTTCACCAGTTCCCGGGCATGGGTTGCCATGATAACCGTCGTCCCTTTACGGTTAATATCATAAAGCAGTTCCATAATTTCCAGGGAAGTATCCATGTCCAGGTTGCCGGTCGGTTC
>JAAYCZ010000252.1 GCA_012729495.1 Syntrophomonadaceae bacterium
TGTTTTGACTTATTTCAGGTCCGAGGAACCCCATATTGCACAGAATTTTAATTATTTCATCATAATCTTCGATCCCTTTATTGCTGTAATTGTCTATCATCACACTCAACTCTTCATAGGTAATAATACAATTGCAACCAACAAAACCAATAAACAAATCCTCCAATGAAGAATCCTCCGCTACTAGGGAATATAGCGCATACTGAGAGTAGCTTTCTTCAGCGCTTATGACGTCTTCCTGCTCAACTCTTGCATGTCCTCTATTAACTGCTTCAGATATAGATGAAGTACATAGATAAATGATATCTCTCGGTCGAGGAACTATTACCTGAGTTAAATAATCTTTTGTTGAAATACCCTTAACTGTAGGGCAAAAAAATCTTGCCCACATATCTTCTGGTGAAGTAACTTGGTTTATTGCATAATCAAATCGACTTTCAATTATTCTTTGAAGAGATAATGAGTCATTCCATTTAAGCACTTGATTTTGTATTTTATCTCTTTCCCGGGCATTTTGTGTAATATAATAAAATATATCACTTCTAATAAAAATAATTAATGATAGTTTTACTGGTTCTCTCCATCTATCCTGACCTCTTAAATCCTCCCCTATCCTTCGTGATACTCCCAATAAACCCAATAAAAATTCTCCGAGTAAACTCAGATCTTTTCGAGTATCCCAGGCTTTATCTAAATTATCCACCAAAATGCAAACCTTGTTTCTTTTGGATAATACATTTCCTAATTTTGTTCTTAAATACTTTATAATGTTATCATGCAATAGTTGGCTTATTTTAATTTTTGATTCACTAATGTTAGAAACATCTACGTTTTTACCGATATCAGTTAGAGATTTAATTGCATTATTTAATCGGCTAGAAAAATCATTCAATAAAATGTGTTCATTATCGTCAACATATTTAATGAATTCCATTTCAATTTCTGTCTGTGAACCCGGTATTTTTTGAGATAATTCTGTGTAAACTGAATTTGCCAGTTCAGAGTATATTAAGAATTTCCATAAGCTTTCGATTAAATACCCTCTTTCAGAAACATCAATTGTTTGATCTAGTATACGAATTATGCCTTCAAGATCATATGTGGGAGGTTTAATGATACAAACATGATTCCGTTTGTCACTTTTAATATCTGTAGATAATTGGTACAAGTTAGCAGTCTTCCCAGTCCCTTTTTTGCCCACAAAAATTGCTTGTGTTGCTTCTAATGCTAACCGATATCCTCCTGTAACTACAAAGTATTCATTCAAACTCTCGGATTCATTTTCTGCCACACAATCTCCGATATAAATATTCTGAAATAATCGTTGTCCCTGCATTTTGGCTTTATATGATTCTAAATCCTGCCTTTTTTCTGTCAAATGGTCTCCAAGGTCAAGCAACCACGCATCAGCAATATCTTCGCATTCACGTGCTGTTGTATGAACGATCAACATATCCTTGTAATCTAGTGGACATTCATAGGGTCTATGGGCCAACATTAATATGGGTAAATTTAAACCATACGCCAAACCCGAAATCAAGGAATATCTAGAATTGTAAATATCACTACCTTGATAGTTATCGCTAAGAAAGTGGGCAACAACTCCAACTGATTGATATAAATTTTTAACATACCATGTTAATGGTTGATTAGGTACTTCAGTAGGATCATCAGTTATGCAAGAAAAATCAGACCTCTTAATTCTATTTGTTAGTCTAATTGAAGCCTCTGTATTTAAACTCTTTAAGTAGAACAATTTGGATGGTTCATTTGCAGCTTTGTGTGGTTCAACTGATTGTTTGAATAATGTAACATATCCCTCATTCGTAAACGGAGAATTTTCCTGAAAACCAGTTAATAAATCGTATACATTGGAATAGGACGTATACCCCACCTGAGTTAAGGGTAATTTTGTATAATTCTCTTTTGCTTTCATAACGTTAGTATTTAGGCTAATCCAAATTTTTTTATTTTTGGCAATAGCATAACCTAGTTCGAACAGAACATTAGCATTTAAATATGTTAAATCGCAACAAAAAGTATTACAACGATCTATTTCTTTACAAATTTCTGTAATTATTATACTGCCTTGGATCCTTAGTTGTTTCCAGCTTCTAATTTGAGCCAAATTACTATCATTTATTTGTTTGATTGAATCTTCAATTATTTCCCCAACATCTAATGGCTCTGAAGGATATGCATAAAATCCAGTTTCCATAATGTAACCACCCATTTTTTTGAAATTACATTATATTTCTCCAATATTTACCTTATCCCTTTAATATCTTTAAACATTTTTAGTTTAAACTCTCATTATGAATTTGTAATGGTCTTCGAATTTACCATAGATATTAACCGGAATTTTATATTCACAGTATCTATCACCCCAGCAAATTGTTTTTACCATAAACTCCGCAAAAATCTGTGCTGCCTTAAAATAAGACCCTAGTTGGTCTCATCCACTAGGCCTGCAGCACATCATGAATTGATTTGGCATCCTTAAAGTTAACCCCTAATGCATTAAAGTGCTCTTTCCCGCAATCTACTTTTTTATTTTCACTTTCACGCCGTTTGTCCCGCTCCAGCGTACTCTTGGTTTCCCTTACCAAGTATAGCTTTTCTTCGTCTTCGACAACGACCGCCCAGTCAGGATTATAATCACCCAGTGGAGTCGCGACCTTGAACCAACGGGGTAATTTGCAAAAGAACTTTACTTTTTCATCAGCATCGAGGAGCTCTGCTACTTCTTTTTCTACCCCTGAATCGTATTTAATATAGTTGTAAGGGGTGCGGTTATCATTGCTTTGCACCTCATACAGGCTATTCATATATTCCTTGACTTCTTTCTCCTCGAACAAGCGCATTTCGTAGTATTGTCCTGGAAGCGGTTCATACTTGATACCGTCAATGATCAGCTCATGCAGTGCCCGGTTAATCAGCTTGGCGGTTTCAGTCATAAATGCTTGCGGGTTGATTGTAAAATCTTGCAGCCGTCCAGAAGCTTTCAGTATTTTCACCAGCGTGCCACGAGTCAGTTCGGTTTCACGCTGTAAAAATGCCAGTATATCAGGCAAGGGCTGCTCATTCTTTATAATATAGGTTCGGTTACTGGTTATTTTCCCGCCTTCTACTCCCACTTCTTTTATTTCCAGATCCCGTTTGGTGATTTCTATCTGCACCGCTTTCGTTTCAGCCATCTTATTAATTTTTTCTGCAGCGAGCTTAATCAAAGTATCCGTTTGAAATTCAACTGAATACCTGGTTTTCTGACTGATCTTATCCCATAAAATTTTGAAATCAGGATTAAGTTCAATTCGTTTGTTGTAAGTGACCTCTTTTTTCTTACTCCCATCTTTCGCAAAATCGCGCGGCAGGAACTTTTTCATTCGGTTAATAATCACAACATCCATACCGGCAAATTCGTAGGGAAGATCCAACGTAAAATCCATGCTGTCTGGCTTGAATGAATTAGTAAAATCCCCGTTGTGGTCAATGAAGTTCTGTTTTACCAAGTGCTGCCACAGCTGTTCCGATTCATCCAAAGCAAGATACTCTGTACCTTCTCTATTTAGTAGTTGTGTGAATGCCGCCTTGGGAATCCGCCCAAACCTGAAACCGCCACTGGGGTCAATGGCAGCTTCAATATCAGACTGCAACCCCCGGGCATAACTCTCAAATGTTTCGTTGGCGATAACCGTAAGGCGATTAATTTGTTCATCATAGATACGATCACCGTCCTGGTTGACCGGTAAACGCAGCCCACGCCCGATAGTCTGCCGTCGTTCCCGGTCAGTTCCCATTTCCCGCAAGGTACAGATCTGAAAAACGTTGGGATTATCCCAACCTTCACGCAAGGCCGAGTGGCTGAAGATAAAACGCAAAGGCTCATCCGTAGACAGGAGGCGTTCCTTATCACGCATAATCAGTTCATAGGTTTCGTCATCCTTGGCGGTACTTCCGCTGGTATCAAGCAAGTCTACTATTTTCCCTTTCTTCTTATCAGCAGAAAAATACCCGTCGTGTACCTCATCAGCAGTATAAGGAATAACATCCTTATAAATTGATTTCCGGCTAATCTTCGTATAAGCCTCTTCAAACCACTGGGCGATCTTGCCTTTTTGCGGATTGCCATCTTCATCATAAATCCGATAGCTTTTTACATGATCAATAAAGAAAAGTGAGAGCACTTTAATCCCCTGGTCCTTTAGCCGCTTTTCTTTGGCAAAATGGGCTTCGATGGTTTGCTCGATCTGGCTCTTCAAGCGTTCATCATTCATCCCGCTCGATTCCTGATGAAGCTCTACAATAACGCCATTTTGAAACTCAACATACTCATTGCCTGTTTCAGCGTTGATATTAATGACTTGATACCCCTCATAATCGCTCCGATTGGTGAAACTCGCCAAAACATTGCCATGTTTGATAGTAATCTGCTTGTCCCGGGTACCGTTGGGAGTATCCTCGAAAATGGTGATCTTGGCTTTGGGGGTTTTTGAGCTTTTCGGCCAATAGCCTACTGCATCCAGTCTGACCAAAGTCTGATTTGGGTCCTCTGTGTCACTGGCATCCACCACCTCAATCTGCTTGACCAACCGCAAATCAAAAGCCCGGATCGGGTCCAGCTGATACAAGAGATTATAAGGGCGGGTATGAGTGGCTGAATAGCGTAGACAAAACAGCGGATTAAGGTTGCGAATGGCTTTTTGCGACTTTTCGGTATTGTCTACGCTTTGTGGTTCGTCAATGATCAAAATCGGATTCGTCGCCTGCACATATTCGATCGGGCGGCGTCCCGACATTTTATCCTGCTCCTGATGAATAACATTCAATTTCTTTTTCTGTTCTTCGGTGAGAGTGGCATAATCTACATTCTCACCGGCATCCTTCTGAAATGCCTGGATGTTGATGACCATAATTTGTACTTCATTATTGACGGCAAACTGACGCACCCGGCTTAAATCTTTGGATTGATAAACAAAATAATCAAATGGAACATTGTTATACAGTCCCTTGAAATGCTCACGCATCAGCCTGATGGAAGTGGTTACGCCTTCGCGAATAGCCACCGACGGCACCACGATAATGAATTTTTTAAAGCCGTAGAGCTTGTTTAGCTCGAAAATTGTGCGCAGATAGACATAGGTTTTGCCGGTGCCCGTCTCCATCTCCACTGAGAAGTTAGGGAAGGCATATGGACAGCCTTCGTTAAGGTCACGTGATTTGGGAACTTGGTTGCGCACCTGCACACCTTGCAGATTAGTAATCAGCGAAAATGTTGAAGGAATCGAACGGTTGCCGATCCCCAGCTCGTTAAACATTTCGTCGTCCGTTTTCCCAAAGTCTATAGATAAACCTGTCCCTTGCTGTGGCAAACCGTCAAATAGAGCAGTAACGCTTTTTATGGCCTCAAGCTGATAGTCGAGGCCGGAATCAAACTTCAGTTTCATTCTTGGGCCTCCTTATACGGTTCTGAAAATTATTTGGTTGTGCTTTTCTTTTTGCATATTGTGGGCGGCAAAGGTCTGCACGGCATTGGCTTTGAGCTGGTCATTGCCACCGAAAGCAGCATCCAGACAGATAAACTGCATCGGTTCACTGGCAACTACCTCATCGATGAGCTCTTTGGTAACCGCATCCTCAAGACAAATCAGAAGTGCCCCTTCTGCGATGGAGAATACTTTTTTACCGGCCAACGTTTGATCCTGTGCCTGAGCTGTGGGCATAAAACCGGCTTTGAGCAGAATTTCGAAGAGCAAATCTTCCTGGCTGGCTGTCTCACTGATATGGTCAATATGCAGCTCCAGCTGCTCCAGGATCTTATCCGGCACAGTCGTCGGCGGAAGCGTGTTCCATTGCTTGAAGTTGGATTGATCAAGTTTGAATACCCGGAAGCCTCGGTCTTGCTCTTTGTCGTTTTCGAGATCAAGTTTGCCTTCCTGTTTGTCATTGAGCTTTTTTATTACTCGACGGATACGTTCTTTGCCGATATCAGATATAGTTCTAAAGCCCGCCTTAAAGGCTTCGCTATCCTCATCGCAAGGTTCTGGAAGTTGAACCAAAATAAATTTGCGGTCACCGCCGTCTTGCTTGTTCATATTTAGTATGGCATGCGCGGTAGTAGCTGAACCAGCAAAAAAGTCAAGGATTATTTGAGACTCACTTTTATCTCTTATTAACTCCATCATTTTTATTATTAATTCGACCGGTTTAGGTGTTTCAAATGGTGTATTGTTTTCGAAAAGTTCTTTAATAGATTTGTTACCATCCCTTGTTGTTCCAACCTCTTTCCCAAACCAAATTGTTTCAGGCGCTCTGCCTTCGACTGTTTCTAAATAAATTTTTCTAATTATACTAGTTTCTGTCTGATTAAATATTATTTCTCCAGTACTGATCTTCTCTGCAATTGTTTCTTTACTCCATCTCCAACCATTAGAAGGTGGTTTTATAATATTTCCACTAGGAGAAAATATATCAAAAATCAAATTGGGTCGATATAGTGAATTTCTAACATCACCAGATCTCCATAACCCTTTTGGATCATTGTCGGGATTAGCATAAGCCTTATTGTGCTCTTCCGTTCTATCTAACGATCCGAGAATAAAATTCTGGGATTTTGAATAAATAAGTATGTAATTATGATGAACAGAAAATTTTCCAAGATATCCTTTAGGTTGAATGCTATGCTGCCAAATTACATTAGCCACGAAATTCTCTTCCCCGAAAACCTCATCGCAAAGCTTCTTTAGATTACTCAATTCATTATCATCAATAGTAATAAAAATAACCCCATCATCCCGCAAAAGGTTCCTAGCCAAATATAGTCTCGGATACATCATATTCAGCCATTTGGTATGAAAGCGGCCTTCATTAGCAGTGTTCGTGGAAAACTTTTTACCATCGCCATCAATCAGGCCTGCATATTCTAAATATGTTTGCAGATCCTCGGCATAATTATCTGGGTAGATAAACTCCTTGCCGGTATTATACGGAGGGTCAATGTAGATCATCTTCACTTGGCCGTAATAACTCTTCTGCAAAAGCTTGAGGACTTCCAGATTATCACCCTCGATATAGAGGTTTTCAGTGCTGTCAAAGTTTACTGATTCCTCACGGCAGGGTTTGAGCGTCGCTCGGCTGGGAGTTTGGATGAGACGCAAGGCCTCTTTCTTACCTGGCCAGTCCATTCCGTAGCGTTCACGGCGATTTTCAAGAAGGTCGGAAAATGTACCCAGTTCGGCCTTTAGCTTTTCGAAATCAATCGATTCAATGATCTCGCCCTGGACGTTTTGGCTTTCAGTAAAAGCAGAGGGGAATAGTTGCTTTAGTTGGGCGCGCTTTTCAGCTGGTATGTCCAGGGACGTTCCAGTAAGTTTTTCCGGTTGTTGATTGGGATTGGTCATGATCAAGTCTCCTTATCTCTATGTATTACACCAGTGTCCAGCGCACGGTGAAGATGGTTTTCTCTTCTATGGTTTGTTTCAACCGTTCTTCCACGGTGTCTAATAGTTCATCCTTCTGATATTCAATCTTTTTGGCGGCTTCGTCGTATTCCTTCCAAGCGGTGTCGCGCTTTTTATCAATATCGCGTAATTTCTTTTGAATTGCAAGTTTGTCCGGGAGACTTCCAGCCAGGCGGGCTTCTTTTTTCAGTACTGCAATCTGATCATCATAGTCCTTAAGCTCAGCTTTGAGTCCCTTGCGTTTGTCCTCCGCCCAGTAGTTGAGTTTGTCAATTTCTTCGTCAAACCAGATGGCCTGCTTGCGATCAATCTCATCCAAAATTATTTTTTTCCGCTGGGCAGCCGTTTTATTTAGCAACTCCGGCACTTTTATTTTTTTATTTGCTTCGACACGAGCCGGCAAATCAAAGAGCCGGCGGGTGGAATCTTCAGACAACACTCCACCCCCATCAGTTACTGCGGTAAAAATCAAGTGATCCTGCGCATCCGATCCATTTATGGACAGCAAGGCCAGGGAAAGCGTACCGGATTTCCCCTTGTAATGTTCAAGACTGTTGGAGGTTTGTGCCCAGGCTGAATAATCAAATATTATCCGGGCGGTTTCCGGGCTTCGATTTTTGGCCTGTTCTATCAAATACTGAGCCAGGGGATGACCAATTCGAAAACGATATGCATTCTCTGCGTTACGGGCCAGGGTATAGCTTCCCTGAGGAATGCTCGGTCCAAAATTTGCTGAAGAATGCAAGGTGAATCTCAAATTAGACTTATCAAATTCGGCTGCATCTGCCAGTTCAAAACGGCTTAATTTCCAGAGCATGGTATCATATTTGTTTAGATACTCGCGGCTTTCGGAAAGATTTACTCTTAACCGGTCATGTACATCTGCATCAAAGTTCTCCAAGAGTTTTTTCCGGGTATCACTCATGGTTGCCGTTATTTGTGCTTCCATTTCGGCTTGCAGCCGGGAGAATTCAGCTTCAATTTCCTCGGTCGTACGGCAGTGCTGGTAAATGGCAGCAATCCGTTTTTCAAATTCCACCCCGGACTCTATTGCTCCCAACACTTCGTCACTGGCGCCAAAGACGCCGGAAAAAAGATTAAACTTCTGATCCAGGAGTTCGAATACGCGCTGGTCAGCCGCATTTTTACGGTTAATAAAGTTTATAACCACGACATCGTGTTTTTGTCCATAGCGATGACAACGCCCGATACGTTGTTCAATGCGCTGCGGATTCCAAGGCAAATCATAATTCACCACCATGGAACAAAATTGCAGATTGATTCCTTCGGCACCCGCTTCGGTAGCTATCATAATCTGGGCCTGTTCTTTGAAATGGTCAACTAAAGCCGCCCGCATATCAGCCGACCTGGAACCAGTTACACGGTCAGATCCCTTATATTTTTGCACCCATTGGCTGTAAATACCACTGGATTGAGGATCGCTATTGGTTCCGTTAAATAAAACAATCTGGTCCTGATAGCCATTTTGAGAGAGGAGCTGTATTAAATAGTTCTGCGTTTTACGCGACTCAGTAAAGATAATCGCCTTTTCTTCTGCCCCCAATTCCCGGGCTTTATCAAAACCATGTGATAATGCACTAATTAAAGCATGCCCTTTGGCGTTCTCGCTTATATTAATCGCTAAATCACGGAACAGTTCCAGTTCCTTGATTTCAGCTTCAATTGCCTCAATATTAAGCTCATCTATTGTATCTCCAGCCTGCTCTTCATCCCACTCTTCTGATTCCGCATCAAACTCTTCAAAATCCTGCTCAATATCATCCATTCCATTTTCAGTCTTAGCCTCTTTCACCTGCTTTTTCAAGCGATTGGCCAGCGAATCCAAGGCACCGGCAATGGCATAAGTCGAAGAAGCCAGCAGTTTGCGCAGAATAAGGGTGATCAGTTGCCGCTGGGAGTTGGGCAGTGCATAGAGCTGGTCACGTTGAAGATAGCTGGAAACCATGTCATATAAAGCCATTTCATCGTCGGTCGGATAAAAATCCTCAGTCAAAGGGATGCGGTTGGTATAGCGAACATACTCAAGTACTTGCCGGCGTAAGGTCCGGTGGCAGATAGGAGTCAACCTGGCTTTCAGTTCATCAAAGCTGGATTCTGATGAAAGCCGTGCATACTGGGCTCTAAAACTTTTCTCATCGCCAAAGGCATAATCATCAATTACACTGACCAGTCCATATAGCTCCATCAAAGAGTTTTGTAAGGGCGTAGCCGTTAAAAGAATTTTGGGCGTGTTTGATAGCGCCATCTTAATCGCTTTGGCGATTTTATTATCGGGCCGGTAGACATTTCGCAATCGGTGTGACTCGTCAATTACCGCCAGATCCCAGGGTATTGTCATAATCTTTTCATTATTTTTGGCCGCAAATTGATAGGAACAAATCACCAGAGAATTCTGTTCAAAAGGGTCCTGCCGGCTTTCTTTAATCATTTGTTTATAATTTTTTGATTCCAAAATACAACTGGGCAAGTAAAACTTTTCGGTCATTTCCATGGCCCACTGCTTGCGCAGGTTAGCCGGGGTAATAATTAGGATTCGACGTTTCTTTTCCGACCATTTCTGGGCAATGACCAGGCCGGCTTCAATGGTTTTTCCTAAGCCGACCTCATCAGCAAAAATGGAACCTTTGGAAAGCGGCGAACGAAAAGCAAACAGGGCGGCATCGAGTTGATGTGGATTCAAATCAACTTGTGCATCAGCCAGGGCTGACGCTAATTTTTCAGAATCACTCAGTGAGTGTCGTCGACTTAATTCATATGCGAAGTAGCTTGAATGGTATTCTGTTAATGTCATTCCTTTTCTACCTCTTATTCAGATTAGTAGCATGTATTGCTAATGCTCGATATTCAGCAAGATTCTCAATTTATATTATAAGTCAAATCAAGTAGCGGCCTGGCTTTTTCAAAGTCCGCAGAATTCTTAATCGTTATTTCCAGTTCGCCTGTGCCCCAGTGTCCGATACCGCGAACGTCTCGGGTAAAACCCGACTCCAAAGCTACATCATCTGGATTTACCCGCAGATAAAGCATAATGCTCTTCATGCGAACTTCGGCACAGACAATATTTTTTATTTTTTTGAAGGCGCAGTATAATTTAAGCTGATTTTCGGTCACATCATCACCCAGTGCCAATATATAGTCACGAATTGAAAGATAAAGCTCTCTCAACTTCGGATCAGTACTTTGTAATTGCTCATCAAAGGTTTTATCTCCGGATTGCTTCGTTGCCATGGGCTCATTACCGGCCTTAAGCGGAGTAATCGTATGCGAATTAATCAATTCAAACATGATTAGGTCATCACCAAATTTTTTATAACGAATAAGGTCTATGTTCCTGCTTATTTGCTTTACAGCATACTCATCATATTTGGTGAAATCACCAGCAATGCAGATCAGCCGCGGCATGCTCCAGTCGATTTTATCGGAGTAGTCCTTGCCTCGTATGTTCATTACCAATAACTCAAATTCAGCCTTATGATCAAGCAGCCAATCCAGATAGAAAAGCCCCTGGTTTATGACGTTCTCATTACTTGATCGTTTATATTCAAAAATGACCGGGCAGAAGTTCTCATCAACCCCTAAACTGTCAATCCTTCCGCCATTGGACGTAACATATTCCGATTTCATAAACGTTACGCCAAAGAATGTAGTCATGTTCTTTTCAATAAGCAGCTGTAATTCTTTTTCAAGAGTAACGGATTTAGCTGGTAGTTCAACAACTTGTCCCGTTATATTAAACAATTTTATATCGGATATGATAAACACCACCTTTTTAATCTCCGTATGTAAAGCCACTTTCGACCGCCACCATCTGATAATAGAGAATTATGTAGCCATTCGGGTTCGCTTGTATCTTTTAGATTACAGATTACGTATGACAAATTTATGTCACAACCATTTCCGTTCGGTTATTCATATCTTTTAGACAAAATTCTATTTTGAAAACATAATTCCTGCAATTGGAAGGAAAACGAATCATTGGCAGCAAATTATTTGAACTATATTGCTGTTAGAACTCAAGGAGAGGTGGTATAATGGCATATGAAGTGGAGTCTATGTTTTATGTTCGGGAATTTCCCTGGCATGGTTTGGGGGTAAAAGTAGAAGTAGTACCAAAAAGTGCCGTATTTCACGGAGTTTGTTAACGGTGATCTGGTTAATCATTTCGATCACCTCTTCCGAAATAGTTGTATGTTAACCTGCTGCCCGATGAGGTCAAAGGGCACTGTAATTTTATTACGCAATGGAAATAAATGTTTCACGTGAAACATTTTCTGTTTTTTCTAATTTACAAAACCAGTAATAACGGGCTTTAAGGATCATGGCTCAAATAAAATAATTCCGGTTGGGCAAAAAATGCTGCCAGCGCCGGAGATTTATTATCGACATTTGGCCTGGAAGAATAACGGGTTACTACCTCTTTGCTGATCAGAAACACAAATTTCAACCTGGCAATAATAGCCTCTTCAACCTCAGAAGAGCCTACACGCAGAAAAAAGCATTAGCAAATCGTTAGCAAAACCTTAAAATTAGATAACTAACAAAAAATACCGGGGCCTTAAAAAACCCGGTATTACTTTATTTTTTATGGAGCCGATGGCCGGATTTGAACCGGCGACCTGCTGATTACGAATCAGTAGGGCTGGCCAGAATGCTGTTCAAACGTGTCCAACTATGTCCGAAAAATCGGCATTCTACATTTTCTGCAAAA
>JAAYCZ010000253.1 GCA_012729495.1 Syntrophomonadaceae bacterium
ATCTTTCTTAAGCGTATTCTGGATGATTAAGCTCGAAAATATCGCCGTTTAAGGCGTTTCATTTTAGAAGCCGTTATTGGGTTAAGCCTCCTTGGGAGCGAACCAAAACCAAACCGCTAGATTTGCAATAATCCCGTGATTGAAGCGTATCCAGGCTGCGCTGCACCAACGGGATTTTTTGTATAGCAGGCAAACTCTTTTTTGGCTTCCTGACCACTTTGTTTTACGGCGGTTTCGTTTTGACAAAATTCTGCTTGCCTGCCGGGACGCTCAGGATGACATTTTAAAATTGTATGATAATAAAAAAATTTAATTATGCCTTAGCTTTCACCATTTTGTAGCTCTGACCGCTTAACCCTCCGATACTTCCTGCCTCTACGAACCTTCACCCAGGCAGGGTTGTTTTTGTATATACCACATCACCTATGGCCAGTTGATGGACTTGCTGATAGAATTGCATCCATAGCGGCTTTTGAATATTTGAATTTTTTCCTTGCTTACTGCAAGCTTTTGGCAAATAATAGTAATAAATTGATATGGAGGGTTGGGCTTGGATAGCGCCAGAATGTGGGAGGAAGGGTGGCTGCAAAAGCAAGGGGATGTATATATCCTCAGGATGTTTATGCCCTTTCCTTTAAAGGAAAACAACTGCTTTATCATCGAAGGCGAGGATGGCTGGGTTGTTCTTGATACAGGTGTCAGTCTGGAACAAAACCAGGATCTGCTGCGTTCCGCGTTTAAGGCTATCGGCATCACCTTGCGCCGGCTTAAAGCGGTTTATCTGACCCATTATCATCATGACCACAGCGGGCTGGCGGGTTGGCTGCAAGCCAAGGCTGATATCCCGGTTTATCTGCCCCAGGATGATCTGGTCACCTGGCAGCGTTTCATTGATACCGACCAATACTTTGAAAGTGCCTTGCACGAATGTCAACAGGCGGGCTGGCCTGAGGAGTATGTCCGCGAGTTGAGCGAAAACATCCGCTTTATTAATACCTATCTTCAGCCTTTGCCGGAGTTTATCCCCTACTCCGCCGGCCTGACTGTCAAGCTGCACGGTGATGATTACCAGGCCATCGCCGTACCGGGTCATACCGACGGACATATGGTTTATTACAATTCCGCCCGCGGCATCCTCTTTCCCGGGGACAATGTAGTCGACCACACCATCCTGCATTTAACCGATTGGCCGCATACCTATTTACTGAATCCCTGTGACCTCCACCTGCAGGCCTTGACAGGATTAAAAAAACTGCCGGTGGAACTGGTCATTCCCGGTCACGGCCAGACTTTTGCCAATCTGAACCCCAAGATCGATTTGATTGCCGCCCATCATGAGAAGCGCAAACAGATCGTTTATGAGGCAGTCAAGACCCCCGCAACCGCCTGGGAAATTGCCGCTGATGTCTTTAAACCCAACCAGTACATCCACATCCGCCGCCTGGTACTGGCCGAAACCCTGGGCTATTTGTATTCCCTCCTCAGCGAAGGTCGAGTGGAACGGGAACTGACCGACGGCCTCTACATCTATCGCCGCACCAGCCAAGGGGACGGTTCTTGTGGCTAGTCTGTTTGCTGGTTTCATTATTCTCTCAATAACTCGAATAACTTGGGGTCAAGCCTCAAGTTATTTATTTAGCTATAACTGTTACTCTTGTCGAGGTTTATGCATTAGCCCGCTTGGGGCCGTTCTTTTGACTGGCCAGATTGGTTGCGTTTTCTCTCATATGTATCCTCGGAATCGCAAGCTGGGGACGGTTCTTGCTTGCCTTTTGACATTTAAGATAAACGTTAAAACGTACCAGATACCAATTACCCCTGAATCTCCAGTTCCTTCATGCGCCGATACAGGGTGCTTCTTGATATGCCCAGGGCCGCGGCGGTCTCTTTTTTCTTGTATTTATGTTGGGCCAGGGCTTCTATGATGATTTGTTTTTCCATCAGCTCGTCTTCATGGGCCGGTACGCTCTTCGTTTGATTATTCACAACGACGGCGGAGATTTTTTCGATCAGTTCAACTGTGATCACTTCATCCTGGCAAAGCTGCACCGCGGCTTCAATCAGGTTCTGCAATTCCCTTACGTTACCGGGCCAATCGTAGGCTGTAAACGCCTCCAGCACCTCATCAGCAATTTGTAAAACCGGCTTGCTAAATTTGCTGCAGGTTTTCTCCACAAATACCCGGGTCAGTTCCAATATATCTTCGGGTCTGTCTTGCAGCGGCGGCAGGTCAATTTTAATAACGCCCAAACGGTAGAACAGATCCCTTCTGAAACGATTATGTTCAATTTCGATTTCCAGATCCTTGTTGGTAGCCGCGATGATACGTACATCGACCGGAATCAGCTTGGAACTGCCCAGCCGCATGACTTTCTTTTCTTCCAAGACCCGCAGCAAGGTGGCTTGCAGATAAAGGGGCATATCTCCGATTTCGTCCAGAAATATCGTGCCCTGATCGGCCAATTCAAATTTTCCGATGTTGCCGCCCTTTCTTGCGCCGGTAAAGGCACCCTCTTCATAACCAAACAGTTCACTGGCAATCAGATCCCTGGGCAGGGCCGCACAATTAATAGCCAGATAAGGATTGTGCCGGCGCGGGCTGGCGTTATGCATGGCCTGGGCAATAATGTCTTTACCGGTCCCGCTTTCCCCCAGTAAAAGAACATTGGAAGTGGAAGAAGCGGCTGCCTGGGCGGTTTTTAAAGTATCGGCAAAACGCTGGTTTTTCACCACAATATCACTGAAGTACATGGTTGCTCCGCCGCCGATGGAATTGCGAACCAGCCGATTGATGCGCTGCCTCTCGCGGATCACGATCACCACCCCGCCGTTCAAAGCATTGAGGCTTTTAAAGG
>JAAYCZ010000254.1 GCA_012729495.1 Syntrophomonadaceae bacterium
ATGATTGAAATGAATGAAATAACCAAAGTATTTCCCGGGGTAGTGGCCAATGACTCGATCAGTTTTCAGGTTCGGGCCGGTGAAATTCATGCCCTCCTGGGAGAAAACGGTGCCGGTAAATCTACGCTCATGAGTGTACTGGCGGGATTATACCAGCCTGATGCCGGTAGTATAAAAATTAAGGGAAATCCGGTCCAATTCCGTTCTCCGCGTTCGGCCCTGGCGGTCGGGGTGGGAATGATTTATCAGCATTTTCGGCTGGTCGATAATTTTACCGTAGCCGAAAACATTGTGCTGGGGGCGCCCGGAGAAGACGTAGTTTTGAATTCCGGCAAGATTGAGGAAGAAACAGCCCGTCTGTCGGAAAAGTTTGGCCTGGATATAAATCCCCGGGCCCGCATCAGCCAATTGTCCCTGGGTGAACAGCAGCGGGTCGAGATCCTGAAAATGCTGTATCGGGGCTGTGATATCCTGATTATGGATGAGCCTACAACCGTACTTACGCCCCAGGAAGTAAAAGAACTTTTCAAAATGATACGTAAAATGGCTGATCAAGGCAAGTCGATCGTACTAATCACCCATAAACTGAATGAAGTTCTGGAGGTAGCCGACAGTGTAACGGTACTGCGCCGTGGCCGCGTGGTAGGGAATGCCCGCACGGCTGATCTGGATGAAAAGGCCTTAACCCATATGATGGTGGGGCGGGAATTAATGCAAAGCCGGCGGGAATTAATGCCGCCAACGGGTGAATTGCTCTTAAAGTTGGATAATCTCAAAGTGTTGGGTGATCAGGGCAATGTTGCCGTGACTGCTCTGAACCTGGAGATGCATAGCGGAGAGATCGTCGGCATAGCCGGTGTGGCCGGCAACGGTCAGCGGGAATTGGTAGAGGCCATTGCCGGGCTGCGCAAAATAGCTGGCGGCAGTATCCTGCTGGATGGGCAGGATATCAGTTTACTGGGGGTACGTGAACGATTGGATCGGGGCATAAATATCGTTCCGGAAGATCGTTTGGGGATGGGATTGGTACCGAATTTATCGGTTATTGAAAATGCGATTTTACATAACTACAACAAAAAGGAATATTCCAGCGGCTTTTTTTTGAATTACAAAAAGATTCGCGCTTATACGCATAAATTGGTGCAGGATTATGATGTGGCCCTGGCTGATATTGAGCATCCGGTCAATTATCTGTCCGGCGGCAATCTGCAAAAGCTCCTGCTGGGCCGGGAAATCAGCCAGCAGCCGCGCCTGCTGATCGCCTCCTACCCGGTAAGGGGTCTGGATGTAGCTGCTACGGAATCAGTTTTTAATCTGCTGCTTACTGAGAGGGCCAAAGGAACTTCGATTCTGCTCATCCTGGAAGATCTGGATGATATATTTCGCCTGGCTGACCGCATTGCGGTGATGTATGCCGGCACAATCAAAGCCGTATTTGACAATCAGGATGCGGATGTGGAGACAGTCGGTATGCTAATGCTGGGGGGCGGGGGTGTAGTACAATGATGCGCTATAAATTGATTAAAAGAGAAACGGACTCCTTGGCATCCCGCATAATTGTACCGGTGCTGTCGGTTTTAATGGCGCTGTTGTTTGGCTGGATCTTCCTGTGGTTATACGGAATCAATCCCGCCGAGACGTATTTGCGTATGTGGCAGGGTGCTTTCGGAAACAGTTATGCAGTTTCGGAAACGCTGGTCAAGGCAATCCCCTTGATGCTGCTTGGGTTGGGATTGTCACTGGCTTTTCGGATGAAAATATGGAATATCGGCGCAGAGGGGCAGTTGTATATGGGGGCTTTTGCTGCCAGCGGTATTGCTCTTTTCTACGGACATCTGCCGGCACTGATCCTGTTGCCGGTTATGGCGGCGGCAGCATTTATTGTCGGAGGATTCTGGGGACTGATTCCGGGTTCCCTGCGGGCTTATTGGGGTGTCAATGAGACCATCATTACATTAATGTTAAATTATGTGGCCATATCTTTTGTGGATAGCTTTATTTTTGGTCCCTGGAAAGACCCGGCCAGTCTGGGCTTCCCGCTCAGCCCGCGTTTTTCGCCCCAGGCCTATCTGCCAACCATCGGCGATAGCCGTGTTCATATCGGGCTGCTGGTGGCGTTGCTGCTGGCCGTATTGTTCTATTTCCTGTTAAATTACACCCGTTGGGGATATGAAGTTAAAGTGGTGGGCGAAAGTCCTGCTTCGGCACGCTATGCAGGTATCAACGTAAAGAGAAACATCATGCTGGTGATGCTGATCAGCGGCGGCATTGCCGGATTGGCCGGTATGATTGAAGTAAGCGGCATCACCCACCGGCTGCAGCAGGGTATTTCACCCGGCTATGGTTTTACGGCCATCATTGTTGCCTGGCTGGCACGTTTGCATCCCTTTGCGATCATTCTGGTAGCTATCCTTTTCGGTGCTTTGCTGGTGGGAGGCTTCGGGCTGCAAATCTTTGGTCTGCCGTTTTCGATTGTATTGATGCTGCAGGGAGCCGTGCTATTCTTCCTGCTGGGCGGGGAAATCTTCACCAAGTACCGTTTGCAGCGGGTTAGAAAGGAGGGCCAATAAATGACTTTGGGAGCGATTGTAGCGCTGCTGGCAGCAACCGTTGTTGCCGGTACGGCCATTCTCTTTGCTGCGGTCGGGGAATTACTGGCAGAAAGATCCGGCATTATGAATCTGGGTGTTGAAGGCATGATGCTGGTGGGGGCGGTAATGGGCTTTATCTTTACGGTTCTGACCGGTAATCATTGGTACGGATTGATGGCGGCCATGGCGGGAGGCGGCATGATGGCAGCCATACATGCCTTTCTAACGATAACCCTGCGTGCCAATCAAGTAGTATGCGGTCTGGCTTTGACCATTTTTGGTACCGGGGTCAGCGGATTTCTGGGCAAATCATACCAGGGAACGCCGATCACGGATCCGTTTCGGGCGGTCAGCATCCCGGTATTAGCGGATATACCTGTGCTGGGCCCGATCTTTTTTAAACAGGATGTGCTGGTTTATATCAGCATTATTATTGCCGCTTTGCTTTGGCTATTGCTGTTCCGCAGCCGCTGGGGCCTGAGCATCAGAGCCGTGGGGCAGAATCCTGCTGCGGCGGATGCGGTCGGTATCAGTGTCAGCCGGGTGCGCTATTTTTGTACTATTATGGGCGGTGTATTGGCGGGGATGGGCGGTGCCTATTTATCTCTGGCTTATGCCCCTTCCTGGCAGGAAAACATGACCTCCGGCCGCGGCTGGATCGCGGTGGCCCTGGTTATTTTTGCCCTTTGGAATCCTATAAGGGCCATTCTTGGTTCCTATTTGTTCGGCGGGGTGGAAGCACTTACCTTCCGTATGCAGACGGCCGGGGTTGATATTTCCACCTTCTATCTGGCCATGATGCCTTACCTGCTGACGATTTTCGTATTGGTTCTGGTAACCATCCGGCGGCGTTCGGAAGCCGGGGCGCCGGCGGCACTGACCGTGCCCTATCATCGTGAAGAGCGATGACTGCAGTAAGAGTCAGTTGAGTGCAAAGGAGTTTATATGCTGGATAAAAAAGAATTGTCAAAAGTTTTAACCCGTGCCCTCAGACGTGGGGGAGATTTTGCCGAGATCTATGTGGAAGAGAAACAGATCAGCAACGTTCTCTGCGAAGACAATCGTATCGAAAAAATCAACAGCGGCCGGGAAAAAGGTGCCGGTATCAGGGTGCTGAAAGAGGGCCGGACCGCTTATGTCTATACCAATGAACTGAGTCCGTCGGGATTGGAGCGGGCCGCTGATCTGGCCGCCCAGGTGCTGGGTTCAAACAATAATACTGAGCATGAAACAATCAATCTCACCCCGCGCCAATCCGGTTGCCAGCTGAAATATCTGCGTATGCCCGACCGGGTTGCTTTTGATGAGAAAATCACCCGGGTACTGGCCGCCAACCAGGCTGCCCGGGAGATGGATGCAGAAATCAGACAGGTTACGGTGGCGCTGGCCGATGTACATAGAAAATTGCAGATTGCCAATTCTGAAGGTGATCTGACCGAAGAAGAACAAGTGCGGGTACGCATGGTGGTTAACGCAATTGCAGCCAGAGACGGCATGATCCAGACCGGTTATGAGTCTGCCGGAGGTGCGTTGGGTTGGGAATTATTGGACCAGGTGCCGATTGAGGACCTGGCCCGGGATGCGGCCGGACGGGCGGTGGCCATGCTTTCCGCCGTACCTGCCCCGCTGGGCAAAATGCCGGTGGTGATGCATGCCGAGGCAGGAGGTACCATGATTCATGAAGCCTGCGGACATGGATTGGAAGCGGATTTGGTGCAGAAGGGATTGTCGGTTTACAAGGACAAGCTGGGGGAACAGGTTGCTATCGAAAAACTGAGTGTCATCGATGACGCCACCATTAAAGGTAAATACGGCAGCTTTGCCTATGATGACGAGGGAACTCCGGCCCAACGTACGGTCATGATCGATCGTGGAATTTTAAAACAATTTATCAATGACCGGCTTACTGCCGGTTATGACGGGTCAGCTTTGACCGGCAACGGAAGACGGGAATCCTACCAGCACAAACCTATTCCGCGCATGACCAATACCTTTATTGCTCCCGGAGAGGATGATCCAGAAAAGATCATCGCCGGGACTGAATATGGCTTGCTGGTCAAAAAAATGGGCGGCGGGCAAGTAAATACCATCAATGGGGATTTTGTATTCGATGTACAGGAAGGCTATATTATAGAGAACGGTGAAATAAAACATCCCGTCCGGGGCGCCACTCTGACCGGCAACGGACCGCAGGCGCTGTTGGATATCGACCGGATCGGCAAAGACCTGGGGTATGCATTGGGCGTTTGCGGCAAAGAAGGACAGGGAGTACCGGTAGCCGATGCCCAACCTACGATCCGTATCAAAGCATTGACGGTAGGCGGCATCGGCAGTGATGATACACCCAAAACCATCAAGCGAATTCGTAGAATGTAGCCATTGTGAGTGGCAGGGATAAATTTGAACAAGGTGAGATGAATGCACAAGAAAGAAGAAATGCTAACAAAAGCCGGCGCAACGGCACTTGACGCCGCCCGCAAGAAAAATGTGGAAGCAGAAGTTTTCCTGCTCTATAACCGGGAGCTTAGTATTGAGCTACGTGAGGCCCGCGTGGAAACGTTAAAAGAAGCCGAAGAAATTGGCATGGGAGTCAGAGTACTGAATCACGGCCGGATGGGTTTTGCCTACAGCAGCGACTTGTCTCGGGCGGCCATTCTTGAAGTGGTTGATAATGCCGTCAGTATATCCAACTGCATGATTGCCGACGAGTATCAGTGCCTGGTGGAGCCATCCCAATACTATCCACCGGTGTCCTGCTTTGATCAGCAGATTGTTGATACAATGTTGGAGGAAAAAATTAATTTGGCCCGCGCCAGCGAAAAAGCTGCGCGCAGTTTCGATAAAAGAATTCGTATGGTGGAAAAATCCGCCTATGAAGATAGCCATTCCATCACCGTTATCATGAACAGCAACGGTTTGCAGGCCAGTTTTGCACAAAATCTGGCCGGCATTTATATAGCACTGGTAGCGCAGGAGGAAGAAGATTCCCAAACCGGCTTTGCGGTAAAGGCACGCCGCAAAATAACCGACCTTAATCCACAGCAACTGGGACAGGAAGCAGCCAGCCGGGCGGTACGCAGTTTAAAAGCACGCAGCATGGACTCGCAGTGTTTGCCTTGTGTGATGGAACCTTATGTAGCCACCCGTTTCATGGGACTGCTGTTACCATCCCTTTATGGCGATGCGGTGCTCAAGGGCAAATCCCTGTGGGCCGATAAAATAGGCCAACCAGTAGCCTCGCCGCTGCTGCAGATTACCGATGACGGTACCCTGGAAGATGGCTTGGCCAGCGCACCTTTTGACGGAGAAGGGACTCCTGCCCAAAAAAACGAACTAATCAAGGATGGATTATTGCAATCCTACCTTTATGATAATTACTCCGGCCGCAAAGCCGGCCGGCAATCAACCGGCAGCGGCCGGCGAGGTTCTTTCCGGAGCCTGCCCGCCATTGGCAGCAGCAACCTGATCATCAGCCCGGGTTCATTGTCACCCGAGCAAATGATAGCCGATATTGAATCAGGGCTTTTAATTACCGAAGTAATGGGAATGCACACCGCCAACCCCATTTCCGGGGATTTTTCCCTGGGCGCCTGCGGCATTCTCATCAAGGCCGGACAACTGACCCGACCCGTACGCGGCATAACCATCGCCGGCAATCTCCACCAACTGCTGCAAAACATCGAAGCCCTGGGCTCGGACCTCCGCTTCTACGGAGCCAAAGCCGCCCCCAGCATCCGTTTCAGCCAGCTCAGCATAGGCGGAGAATAAACCAGACCGGTTCCAAGCAGGCTAAAGGAAATCAATCGCAGGGGTTTATGCTTTGGTTGCACCCTCCGGGTATTACACATGTTCGCTACCGCTCACTATTAAGGAAAAGCGCTGGGGGTAGGCGGCAGCCGTGCGACGGAACGTAACGACGCAAAGAACGGTTACAAAATTCGAAAAGATATACAGCTCCCAAGCAGAGACTAACATAATAGTATAAAGAATACGAAGAAACAAATGAGATGAGAGAAACACGGCTTTAACAAGTCAAGAGATTGTCTCCAAACGGGCTAGGGGAAATCAATCGCAGAGGTTTATGCTTTGGTAGAGCGCCGGGGGTAAGGCGGCAGCCGTGCGACGGAACGTAACGACGCAAAGAGCGGTTACAAATTCGAAAAGATATACAGCTGCCAAGTAGAGACTAACATAATAGTATAAAGAATACGAAGAAACAAATGAGATGAAAGAAACACGGCTTTGACAAGTCAAGAGACCGTCCCCAAGCGAACCAATGCATAAACCTCAGAAAGACTTCTGTATATAGAGAAAGGTGGGATAATATGCGAGTTTTGGTGATTAACGGACCCAATCTGAATCTGCTCGGACAGAGAGAAACAAATCTCTACGGAGATGTCAGCCTGGAAGACATCAACTATGCTATGCAAAAGCTAGCCGCCGAAAAGCAGGTAGAGATTGATTTCTTTCAGTCCAATCATGAAGGCGAACTGGTCGACCGCATACAGCAGGCCCAGGGAAGAGTGGACGCCATGATCATTAACGCCGGGGCCCTGACCCATTACAGCATTGCGCTGCTGGATGCGCTCAAAGCAGTCAATATTCCTTTTATAGAAGTGCATCTGACCAATATTTATGCCCGGGAAGAATTCCGCCATCAGTCACTGCTATCGCCTATTGCCCGCGGAGGCATTTTCGGCCTGGGAGCAGCAGGTTACAGCCTGGCACTGCGGGCTGTTTGTGAATGGTTTAAATAAACCAATAAAAAAATATTTTGCAGAAGGCAAGTCTGGGGTACAATATATCCAGCAGTTTATTGGCAGGATGGAAAGCAGATGGAAAATATGAAACAACGAATTGATAAACTACGCCAGGAATTGCAGCAGCGCAAGATAGATGCTTTTTTGGTCACCGGTCCGGAAAATATCAGATATTTATCCGGTTTTACCGGCGGGCGCGATGCCAGATTGCTGGTGAGCGCGGAAAAAAGCTATATTATTACTGATTCCCGCTATTTTGAACAGGCCTCCCTTGAATGTCCCGATTGGGAATTGGTTAAAGCCTCTGCTGCCGATACAGAAACTCTGGTTCCGCTGCTTAATGGCCGGTTGAATCTGGGCTTTGAGAGCAGTAATATAAGTTATGATGATTATCTGCAGTTGGAAACCAATTTAAAGCTGGGGTTACAGCCGGAAAAAAATTTGGTGGAACAACTGCGCAAGATAAAAGATGAAGATGAACTGGACCAATTAAGAACCGCTGCCCGCATCGGTGACCAGGTTTTTACCCGAATCTGTCCGGAAATAAAGGCCGGCATGAGTGAACGGGAAGTTGCCAACCGTATTGTTGCCTTATTAAAAGAGGGCGGATGCAGCAAGGAAGCCTTTGATACCATAGCCGTGGCAGGGAAAAACGCTGCCCTGCCCCATGGACAGCCGGGTACCTATTGTCTGCAGCCTGGCGATATGCTGACCATGGATTTTGGTGGCCTGTATCAAGGTTACGCCGGGGATATGACCAGAACAGTTGTGATAAACCAGGCCTCTGCACAGTTGCGCAGCTATTACCTGCAGCTGCTGGAGGCACAGGAACTGGGGGTCAGTCTGGTACAGGCCGGGATGGACGGCAAAGAACTGGATCAAAAAGTACGTGATTGTTTGAAAAAATATCAGCTGGATGTTTATTTTTCCCATAGCACCGGCCACGGTGTAGGCTTGGAAGTGCATGAGGCCCCGCGCTTATCCCCTACCAGTCATGATACATTGGAGGAAAACATGGTGGTAACGGTGGAACCCGGTATATATATTCCCGGCTGGGGAGGAATCCGCATCGAAGATACTGTAATCGTGAAGAAAGGGGGATGTGAAGTCATCACCCATTCAAATAAAGGCCTATTAATTTTATGATGGAGGGATACGATGATCTCAGTTAATGACTTTAAAACCGGGGTGACGATTGTATTTGAAGACGTGGTTTACCAGGTGGTTGATTTTCAACATGTCAAACCCGGCAAAGGAGCAGCCTTTGTAAGAGCCAAACTGAAAAACGTGAAGACCGGCGGTACAGTGGAAAAAACTTTCCGCGGCGGTGAAAAAGTTGCCCGGGCACATCTGGATAAAAGAGAAATGCAATATCTGTATAGTGACGGCGATGGCTATGTTTTTATGGACAACGAAAATTATGAGCAAATCACCATCGGCAAGAATGATATCGGAGAAGGCTCCAAGTGGCTGATGGAAAACATGACCATCGGGGTACTGCTGTACAACGACGCTATCATGGGTACTGAAATGCCCAACTTCGTTGAGCTTACCGTGGTCGAAACCGAACCGGGAGTCAAGGGTGATACAGCCACCGGCGCTTCGAAAAATGCTAAACTGGAAAGCGGAGCGGTGGTACAGGTGCCGCTGTTTGTCAACGAGGGTGATCGCCTGAGAATAGATACCCGCACCGGCGAGTATATGGAAAGAGCTTAAAATATTAAGGCAGC
>JAAYCZ010000255.1 GCA_012729495.1 Syntrophomonadaceae bacterium
CCTGACAGGTAAAGGCACGGTGGATGATACCGTCAGGGATATGGTGCGTGACAAGTTTACCACTGCCGGAAAAAATGTTCTACAGGGCACTGTTCGGGATAGTTTATCCAAAGACCCGATAATGGACGGTCTTTTCCCCGGTAAGAAATAATAAGGAGGACAAGAGGCATGGCAAATAAGATAACTGTAAGCTTAAAAGCAGAACACCTGGGCTATTTGGGTAAAGCCTGCGGCCATGGTTTAACCGAACTGTCACCGCTTAACGGCCAGGGGGCGGAACTGTCCGGGTCGGAAATTGATGAGTTAAAGAAGATGAGAGTTCTTGATGGAGCAGGCTCTATTACCGATGGTTTTAAACCGGCCCTGGAGTCGCTGGCCAGTGCTAATGCATTTGCCCGGACACGATTAACCAGGGGGAGAGGATTGCTGGAATATGTAGTCTTTTTTTCACCGGCCGGATTACCATGTTCTTTGTTGACCGAAAGTGATGGATTATTGCTGAATTATCCGGCTGACAGCCGAGACTTTATGCCACTACTTGAAGAACTGCTGGGAATCAGCAGCCTGAGCAACCTGGATTTTGAGGCCGCATGGGAGCATAATCAGGCCATAGTTATGGCAGCGGCACTGGATATTACCCGCCGGGCCCTATTGCAGGCTCTTGTCGATGGCAGTGATATGGTTAATGCGGAATTTAGTCCCGAGGATATTTATCAATGGCTGACCAGACCGGCAGATGACGCCCAATGGCTGAGTTCTGTGCTTAAAGGAATAGTACCGCCTTTTGATCTGGAATTGTCAACGATAATCAACTCATTGGACAAACTGGCCCAGAATGGTTTTGCAGTTAAGCAGGAAAACGGGTTTGTATTAAGTGAACCGGCTGCAACACTGGCCAGCCGCTTTATGTTGGTTGATAAGCTTATGAGTATGCGGGCCGGAGTTGACAGTAATGGCCAGGTAGTACAAGTAGGCTTTATATGCGTTTCGTCCGGGGTTAATGATCTATTATTGCTGGAAGCTGATGAAAATAAATTGTTTGTGGAGACCGCGTCAGCGCAGCAGATATTAAATTTTGCCCGTCATTTTCTGAGTGAACCCATGCAGCTCACTAATAAAAGCAAGGAAGTTGCAGCAAGCAATGTCTCGCTAACTCCTGATGAACCAGTAACGTATCAATGCTCTGCCTGTGGCGGAGCCATAGCGGCTACCGCAAAATTCTGTGGCAAATGCGGCAATCCGGTAAAACTGGCTCCAAAATTCTGCGGCAAGTGTGGAGCAGAGTTTGAAGAAGGTACGCGGTTTTGCGGGGAATGTGGGAGCCCCCTGTAACCAGTTGCTTTTAATGAAAAGAACCGGCGGTTTCCCGTAAAGGAAAACCGCCGGTATAATATTGTTTTGTATCAGGTTTACGGATTCTGAATGTAAGTGTCGACCAGGCTGTAAACTTCTTCTCTCAGAACCTTTTCAAATTCTTCTTGATTAACTACCGGGCGTCTGAACATTTTTTCAATGGCTTCCGACTGAGCTTCTGTATTCAGAGGTTTGCCGTAAAGTTCCATGGCATACATTGAAAAGTCTCTTACGAATACATCAAACATTTGATTCATTACTTCATCGCTGACGCCTTCTATTTTGGCACTTTCGATAATAAGCTGTC
>JAAYCZ010000256.1 GCA_012729495.1 Syntrophomonadaceae bacterium
TCCGTGGGCATCAAACTTTATAGTATCTCTCATAATCTCACTGCAACTCCTTTACTCGCCAGGTATTGTTTGGCCTGGGCAATCGTATATTCCCGATAATGAAAAATGGAAGCACTTAAAACCGCATCAGCTTTTCCATAGACACAAGCCTCATACAAATGCTCCAGGTTCCCGGCTCCGCCGGAAGCAATTACCGGTATGGGCAGCATATCCGCCACCTCTGCAGTCAATTCCAAATCATAACCGTCCCGGGTTCCGTCCTTGTCCATACTGGTCAGCAGGATCTCCCCCGCACCCAGCGATTCAGCCCGGCGCGCCCAGTCCAGTACGTCCAGGCCGGTGGGGGTACGCCCTCCGTTGATATAGACTTCCCACTGCGGCGTATGGGCATCGGAGCTTGAACCTTCTGCTTTCCGGCAGCGGGCATCGATAGCTACGACGATACACTGCCGTCCAAAGCGGCGGGCCGCCTCAGTAATAAGCGAGGGATCATGTACAGCAGCGGAATTGATTGAGACTTTATCCGCACCGGCATTCAAAATGGCCCGGATATCATCCAGATTGCGTATACCCCCGCCGACAGCAAAGGGGATAAATACCTCCCGGGCCGTATTTCTGACCACATCGATCATGGTTTTGCGTCCTTCAGACGAGGCGGTAATATCCAGAAATACCAGTTCATCTGCGCCTTCTTTATCGTAGTAGGCAGCCATTTCCACCGGATCACCGGCATCGCGCAGATTGACAAAATTAATTCCCTTCACCACCCGCCCGTTATGTACATCCAGGCAGGGGATAATTCTTTTGGCCAGCATTATAGGTCTCCCTTCGCTGTCTTTAAGGCATCTTGCAGGGCAAGTTTCCCATCGTAAAGCGCTTTGCCGATGATGGCGCCGCTCACGCCCAGTACTTCCATTTCCTTCAGCCGTTTGATATTATCAATGCTTGATACGCCACCGGAAGCAATAATTTTTAAGCCGGAAAGTTCAGCCATTTGCTGAATAGCTTCCAAATTTGGTCCCTGCAACAGACCGTCCCGGGCAACATCGGTATAAACCGCTGTTTCCACCCCCAGTTGATGCATCTGCCGGGCAAAATCAAGCACCGGCAGACTGGACTTTTCCACCCAGCCTTCAATGGCTACCATCCCCTCGCGGGCATCGAGACCCAGAATGATTTTTTCCGCTCCAAAGCGGAGTAATAAATCTTCCATAAATTCCGGACTGGTTACCGCCCGGGTGCCAATGATAACCCGGCTGGCACCAATCGCCAATATATTTTCCACGTCTTCCAGGCGGCGCAACCCTCCCCCCACTTGAAAAGGAATGGCGATTTGCGCGGCAATCCGGGCAATGGCATCTCGGTTGCCGGATTGGCCTTGAAAGGCACCGTCCAGATCGACGATATGCAGCCACTGCGCACCTTGCTCTTGAAAAGAGCGGGCCATCGCTGCCGGATCTGAAGAGTATACGGTCTTGTTTTCAACTTTGCCCTGTACCAGGCGGACACATTGACCTTCTTTAAGATCAATGGCAGGATAAATAATCATTATTTCATCGCTCCGAAATTCTTTAATACTTGTAAACCGGCATCACTTGATTTTTCAGGATGGAACTGGGTGGCTACCAAATTATATCTTTCCACCGCACAGACGATCCGGATTCCGTAATCCGTCGTGGCAGCCATAACTGTATCATCCTCCGGAATAACATGGTAGGAATGCACAAAATAAAACCAGCTGCCCGGGGAAACATCAGCAAATAATTGACTGCCCGGCTTCATGTCAATATTGTTCCAGCCCATGTGGGGTACCTTAAAGGTGGCCGGAAGCTGTATCTTTTCTACCCGTCCCGCAATTATATCCAACCCTTGGTGCAATCCGTCTTCATCGCTTTCACTGAACAGCAGCTGATACCCCAGACATACACCCAGCAGGGGGGTATTGCGTCTGACGATTTCATATATGGTTTTATCTATACCTAAATTGCGGATGTTTTTGATGGCATCGGCAAAGGCCCCCACCCCCGGCAGAACCACTCTGTCAGCTGTCAGGATCTGTTCCGGGTTCTGGGTGATCATATTTTCACAGCCTATTTTGGTAAAGGCATTGCTGACACTGGCCAGATTGCCCATACCGTAATCTATAATCGCTATCAATTTATTCCTCCCTGTAACCGGCAGGGATACACACCTGTTACGGATATGTTACCCGGTAAATAATTAATATCTTGTTCCCTTTATCTTATGCTACAGCTTGCCCTTGGACGACCATACCCCTTCAACTCCCGGAGCCAGGGCGACTGCTTCTTTAAATGCCCGGGCAAAAGCTTTAAATACTGCTTCTACAATATGATGCGAGTTTTCCCCCCGCAGCAGATCAATATGTAAAGTCATTCCGGCCTGATTGGCTACGGCCTGAAAGAACTCCTTGATGTTTTCGCTGCTTAAATTGCCCAGTTGGGGTGAAGGGATCTCCACTACATACTGCAGACAGGAGCGTCCGGACAGATCAAGTACGACACGGGCCAGAGCTTCATCCATCGGGATGAGCGCCTGCCCGTAACGGTTTATACCCTGTTTTTCTCCCAGCGCCTCCTTGATGGCCTGACCCAAACAAATGCCGATGTCTTCCACCGTATGGTGATCATCAATGTGGGTATCGCCGGTTGCATTCACTTTAAGGTCACAACGGCTATGTACGGCAAACAGGGTCAGCATGTGATTTAAAAATGGTACCGGCGTTTCAATCTGATAATTTCCGCTGCCGTCGGCAGCAAGCATTATACTTATTTCTGTTTCCGCGGTTTGGCGGATGATTTGACTGCTACGTACCTTATCCATTTAATTTATCCTTTCTTACCCGCAGACTGTTGGCATGGGCGGTTAGTCCCTCCACCTCGGCCAGTTTGATGATATCGTCAACGTCTTCCTCCAGCCCTTCCCGGGAATAATAAATAATGCTGGAAACTTTCATAAAAGTGTCCACCGTCACCGGGGAATAGAACCTGGCGGTACCGCCGGTGGGCAAAATATGATTGGGGCCGGCCAGATAGTCGCCTACTGGTTCAGGGGTATTGCTGCCCATAAAAATCGCTCCGGCGTTACGGATCCTGCTTAGAATTTCAAAAGGCTTGTCTACCATCAGTTCCAGATGTTCCGGCGCTACCAGATTGGCGACCCGGCAGGCTTCATTGATATCATCCACCAGAATCATCGCCCCGTAATCGGCCAGAGCCTTTTCGATTATATTGCGACGTGACAGGTGGGGCAGTTGTTTTTCAATTTCCTTTTCCACCTCATTTAATAAAGCTTCATTGTCAGTGACGAGAATACTGCGTGCCAGTACATCATGTTCCGCCTGGGACATCATATCGGCTGCCAGATAAGCCGGATCGGCGCTGCGGTCGGCAACGATCAGGATTTCACTGGGGCCGGCCAGCATATCGATGTTGACATCACCATATACCATTTTTTTGGCCAAGGTGACGTAAATATTGCCAGGCCCGCTTATAAGATCAACCTTTTTAATCAGATCAGTTCCCCAAGCCAGGGCAAAAACCGCCTGCGCTCCGCCCATTTTATAAATTTCTGTCAACCCCAGTTCGGCTGCTGCCACCAGAGTATGGGGGTTCATTTTGCCGTTGGCATCCGGCGGACTGACCATGGCAATTTCCTGCACCCCGGCTACCTGGGCGGGAATCGCATTCATTAATACGGAAGAAGGATAAGCTGCCGTTCCTCCCGGAACATATATGCCTACTCTCTCCAGCGGCCTTAACATTTGTCCTAAAATGTTGCCGTTTTCTTCCGGTTCCATCCAAGTATTTTTAAGCTGCTTGCCGTGAAAGAAATCAATATTGTCAATGGCTTTGCGCAAAGCAAAGATATAATCATCATCAACCAGCTCATAGGCTTCGTCAATTTCTTCTTCACTGACCAGAAAGTTGTTCCGGTTTATGGCGGCTCCGTCAAAGCGGCGGGTAAATTCAAATAAGGCTTCATCACCCTGAGTCCTAACTGCCTGGGCGATTTCCAGAACACGCTGTTCATATTGCTGCATGTCCTCCTTATGGTCGCCGAGATAAGCAATTATTTCTTCCTTACTTTTTAAGCGCCTGACTTTCATCCATTATTTCCTCCTTTCACAATCGTCTGCATCTTTTCTATTAAAGGCTGAACCTCCTGGTACTTGGTACGATAACTAACCCGGTTGGCTACCAGCCGTGTAGTTGAATCCATAATCCTGACCAGTTCCACCAGATTGTTTTCCCGCAGGGTACGCCCGGAAGATACAATATCCACGATCATGTCCGAAAGGCCCATGAGCGGAGCCAGTTCGATATTGCCGTGCAAGGTGATGATCTCCACCTGCAGGCCGTTGTCACGGAAAAATCTTTCCGCCACGGTGGGGAATTTGGTAGCGACCCTTTTATAATTGAGCTCCTGCAGCGTCATATCTTTCATATGAGCCGGTACTGCCACCACAAAGCGGCAGTAGCCAAACCCCAGATCGGCCATTTCAAAAAGGTCTTTACCCTGTTCTACGATGACATCTTTGCCCACAATACCCAGATCGGCAGCCCCATGTTCTACGTAAACGGGGACATCGGTAGGACGGCAAATAATATATTTTATCTGCGGATCGCCGGGAAAGGTAAATATCATGCTGCGGCTATCCTCGGTAATGCCTGTACAGGGGAGTCCGGCCTGCTGCAGCAGGGCTACGGTCGGTTTTAATAGTGTCCCTTTGGACAGGGCAATGGTCAAAAAATTATCCACGTTGCATCCCCCTATTATTAATCTTCCAGGTACAGCAGATAGATATCACTGCGGTGGCGCATTTTATCCTCCATAGCTTCCCGGCTGTTGCCTTCCACATCCATCTCCACCGTTTTACCTTCGCTGCGCAATTGCTCGGCCTTGATCACCATATCACGCAGGTTGCGGCCCCCCAGCAGGTAATGGCGGGGTTCCTCTTCCTGCCGAGCCAGAACTAGAGCCAGACGATCCATGCCCAGGGCAAAACCGGTCGCCGGACAAGGAAAGCCGAATTTGCCCAATAAATTATCATAACGGCCCCCGCCCAGCAAGCCATAGCCCAGCTCCGGCGAATAGCCTTCAAAAATCACCCCGGTATAGTAATCCAGTTCCAATTCCCGTAAAACCCCCATATCAATTACGATATGTTCAGCCACACCATAATCCTGCAGGGCTTCGTAGACCCGCAACAAATCTTTCACGGCCTGTTCAGTGGCTGAATGCTGCTCCAGATAAGGAATTTTGTTTAAGACTTCCAAACCTCCATGCAGAACCGGCAGACGGGCTATGCTTTCCTTCCATGAATCCGGCATGGCCAGTTTTTCCAAGCGACGCTCCAGCTCCACCAGGTCTTTCTTCTCCACCAGCCGGCGGATCTCGTCCTTGTCATCGCCGCTGATGGAGGCATCGGCCAGCAGACCATTGAAGATCCCGATCTGGTTGATGCTGATTTTAAAGTCGCTCAAGCCCATTTCCTGCAGCAGCTTGACCGCCAGACTGATGGCCTCGGCATCGGCCCAGGGACCTGACGCCCCCAACAGTTCGATGCCGGTCTGCCAGAACTCTCTGTATTGGGCCAGATGGGGCTGCACATGGCGGAACACATTGGCCGAATAGAACAAGCGCTGAGGATAGCTGCTGTCCTGCAGATGCATGGCCGCCAGGCGGGCAATGGAAACAGTCATTTCCGGCCGCAGGGAGAGAATACCCCCTTCCCGATCCATAAAAAGAAAAAGCCTTTCCCGGTGCTTGCCGGCACCGGTTTCAACGACCTCCAAAAATTCGAAAGTAGGGGTCATGACTTCCCTATAGCCATAGGAGGTAAAAATCTGCATGGCCTTTTGTTCTAGTTTTCTGCGGTTTTTTACCTCTTCAGGCAATAAATCACGCAACCCTTTGGGAATTTGCCGATTATCCATGATCTGACTCCTTTTGCAATTTATCAAGTACGATGCGGTAACCCCTGGCACCATAATTCAGACAGCGTTTGACGCGGCTGATGGTGGCGGTACTGGCTCCGCTTTCCCGGGCAATGACCGAATAGGTCGTATCTTTATCAAGCAGCTGGGCCACGCGCATGCGCTGGGACAAAGCTTTGATTTCAGCGATGGTGCAAAGATCATCGAGCAAGCGATAGGCTTCATCCTCATTTTCCAGACACAGTAATGCCTTGACCAGTAACTCGGTATTTTCATCCATCCAACTGGCAGTAAATTTCACCCTATCATCCCTTCCATTGCTTGCATTTGAACAATAATTCATAAATTTTTTTACAGCAGGCGGGTATCGTTCATCACCAGTTTAAATTCACACCCCAGATATTCAGCCGCATGCTGGCACATCATCATTTTGGTCAGAAATATTTCAAAGTACTCCATCACCGAGCAAACCTCGGTATCAATCTGCAGCTGCATGGTGATGATGTGTTCCTCCGGCTGTACGATAACTTTGGAATCCGTGACCGCATAATTGACCCGGTCGCGGGGAGTAAAAACGGCAAAATCCTGCTTGCGCACCCGGGAGCGGTTGACATCGGATTTATCAGCCAGGGTCAGGGCGGCAGCCACATGATTGACCGCACAGCCTTTGGCATGTTCTTCATGATTGCCGATGGCTCCCATTATAATAGCGATTTCTTCCGTATCCATTTCCATTTCGGTAAGTACCATAAACGCAATCAGCGCCCCCGACATGCCATGCCCGTAGCGATTGACCAGATTGCCGATGTCATGCAGGTAGCCGGCGATGGCCGCCAGTTCAGCCATTCTTGCAGGGTGTCCCAGCTGCAGCAGTATTTCGCTGGCCAGACGGGACGTTAGTTCGGCATGATGCAGATCATGTTCAATCGCTCCGATATTGCCCAGAAAGGTATTACCCATATCCATAAAGTCAATCACTTTTTGATTCGCCTTAACCATTTCCAAGGTTACCAAGCCCTGTACCTCCTCGTCCTCACCTCATGCCTGCAATGAAAGCCAGGGTTCTGCTATAACCCCAACTGCTTTCGCAAATCGCGTGCTTCCACGGCCGCCCGGGTTCCCGGTTCAATGTTGGCGATGATCTCCCGGGCAGCTTGCTTATCTCCTTGCGCCAGTTTTTGCCGGGCCTGTTCCAACTGCTGGGCGGCTTGTTGCTCCTGCCGGGCGAGGCTGATTTTTTCTTCCATTTTCTCGGCCTGCCCCAGTTTTTCCAAGCGTTGATATTCTTCGATGGCATGGTCATACTTGCCTTCGGCTACCAGTGTACCGCCTTCGCGTATGATTTCTCTTACTTCCACTCGCTGCGGCAGGTGAACCAGCATATACCCATATAATCCGATGACCCCGAGCACCAGGATCCCGCATATGAACCACGGCAGGGAATAACGGATCTGCCGGCTCATCAAAACATAGAAGAGCAGAAAAGGGATGCCCAGAAAAAATGTTATCTTTAGAAATTCCCGGGTCGGGGCAAAAAATAACATAACCACGGCAGCCAAAAGGATAAACACTCTTATATAAGGGGCTTTATTGACCGTCATCGCTTGAACTCCTTCATCTCGTTACAGTATTAAAGCATTTTTCCGATAAAACCGCAATGGTTTTCTGGATTAATTATGATTGACGCAAAGCTTTTTGACCGATGTCATGACGATAATGCATGTCTTTAAAATGGATTTTTTCCACTTCACCATATACTTTGGCAATGGCAGAGGGGATCGAATCGGCACAGGCCACTACTGCCATTACGCGTCCTCCGGCAGTTACCAGTTGATTATCCTGCAGGGCTGTTCCGGCTTGGAAAACCAGGGTATCATCCTGCAGCTGATCCAGCCCGGTGATGGCATCACCCTTCTGATAGGTGCCCGGGTAGCCGCCAGCCGCCAAAACCACTCCGACACAAGCGCCGGGATTAATTTCAACCGTTTGCCCCGGCAATTGTCCTTGCGCCGCAGCCTCCAATATCGGCAGCAGATCACTTTTAATCATGGGCATCAGCACTTGGGCTTCGGGGTCACCGAAACGGGCATTATATTCCAGCACTTTAGGTCCGTCAGGTGTAATCATCAAACCGGCGTACAGAACTCCCTGGTAGGGGCAGCCTTCGGCCTGCATGGCTCGAATGGTTGGCTCGATTACCTGCGCAATTATCTGTTGTTTCAGTTCTTCCGTATATAAGGGAGGATTGGTATAGGCTCCCATTCCTCCTGTATTGGGGCCTTCATCATGATTAAAGATCCTTTTATGATCCTGGGCGGATAGCAGGGCCAGATAATCCGACCCGTCACTGATGGCAAAGAAACTCAATTCCTCACCCTGCAGGCACTCTTCCACCAGAATCTTATCTCCGGCTGCGCCGAAGGTTTTATCCTTCATGATACTGTCAATGGCTTCGCTGGCCTCCGCAAAACTCCCCGCCACTACAACGCCTTTACCGGCCGCCAGACCATCGGCCTTAACCACCGCCCCCTGCCCTTCAGCAAACAAACGGCGGGCAAAGTCACGGGCCTGTTCCGCATCATCAAAGACTTCAAAACGGGCGGTAGGGATCCCGTATTTTTTAAAAAGATTTTTGGAGAAAACTTTACTGCCTTCCAGTCTGGCAGCAGCGGCACTGGGTCCAAATATCAGCAATCCTTCCCTTTTGAAGCGGTCGGCGATGCCCAGCGTCAGTGGTGCCTCCGGGCCAACCACAGTCAGATCAATTTCATTTTCACGGGCAAATTTACATAATGCTTCAATATCATCAACGGCAATATTCACGCATTCAGCCAGCTGCATCATGCCGGGATTGCCGGGCGCGGCATAAATTTTCTCCACGGCGGGACTCTGGGCCAGTTTCCAGACCAGGGCATGTTCACGCCCCCCCGATCCGACTACGAGTAATTTTTTTCCCATCTCGATCTCCCTTCGGCCAGACGTTTTTAGTGTTTGAAATGGCGCATGCCGGTAAATACCATAGCAATACCATACCGATTGCAGGCATCGATGCTTTCCTGGTCACGGATGGAACCGCCGGGCTGGATGATAGCTTTAATACCCCGGGCGGCGGCCAGTTCAACCGTATCACTAAAGGGGAAGAAGGCATCGGAAGCCATCACCGCTCCGTTATTTTTCTCCGCATCTGTCAGGGCAATCCCGGCCGAGCCAACCCGGTTCATCTGTCCGGCGCCGACCCCGATACTGACACCATTTTTAGCGGTAACAATAGCATTGGATTTTACATGTTTGACGATTTTCCAGGCAAAGAGCAGGTCGGTAATTTCCTCCGCCGTCGGGGCCGTTTTCGTAACCACCTGGAGGTCTGCGGCCGTTACTGTGCCCTGGTCGCTCTCCTGCACCACAAACCCGCCTTCCACTGATTTGATCTGCAGCTGCGGTGCTGAACTGATCTTCATTTCCAGCACCCGCAGGTTCTTCTTGGCCTGAAAGATGGCCAGGGCATCATCATCATAGCCGGGAGCAATGATGCATTCCATGAAAGGTTCCGCAGCTTTGCGGGCGGTGGCGGCATCGACCTTGCGATTAAAGGCAATGATTCCCCCGAAAGCAGAGACCGGATCAGCGCCGAAAGCCTTGTCATAGGCTTCTTCAAGCGAATCGGCGATGGCGGTTCCGCAGGGATTGGTATGTTTAATGATAACGCAGGCATTTTGCTCAAATTCTTTGACCAGGGCCCAAGCTGCTTGCACATCGATAATGTTGTTGTAGGAAAGTTCCTTGCCGTTTAACACTTTGGCATCGGCCAAACTGGCTCCGGGGGTCATGGTGCGATAGAAACAGGCCTTCTGGTGAGGGTTCTCCCCGTATCTGAGCTCATACACCTTTTCTCCGGCTACCGTCATGTTGTCCAGGAAAGTATCTCCGGTCAGCTTGGCCAGATAGGCGGAAATCATGGCATCATAGGCAGCGGTGTGGGAGAAGGCTTCGAGCGCTAGTTTGAGCCGCATTTCCCGGCTGACATTGCCGCTTTGCTGCAGTTGTTCCAATACCGGGCCATAAAACTCAGGTTTCACAACAATGATTACATCCTCGTGGTTTTTGGCCGCGGAACGCACCATGCTGGGCCCGCCGATATCGATGTTTTCAATTGCTTCTTCTACGGTTACGCCCGGTTTGCTGACCGTCTCCCGGAAAGGATAGAGATTAACCGCCACTATATCAATAGTATCTATTTGATTGGCTTCCAGCTGCTGCAAATGGTCGGGGATGCGACGGGCCAGGATTCCGCCATGGATTTTGGGATGCAGAGTCTTGACCCGGCCATCGAGGATTTCCGGAAAACCGGTTATATCTGCAACTTTCATTACCTTTACGCCGGCGTCGGCCAAGGTCTTGTAAGTACCGCCGGTAGAAATGATTTCATAGCCAAGCTGTTCCAAACCTCTGGCAAATTCGATGATACCTTCTTTGTTGGAAACACTGATTAGAGCTCTTTTCATGTTTATTCCTCCTTATAGTTGCAAAAAGGTTGTTAATCATGATCTACGTATATTTTTCTTCCCTCTATGTATACCCGGCCTTCGGCGATCCACTGCAAAACCCGGGCATAAAGTTCATGCTCTTGCACCAAGATGCGCTCGGCCAGGTCATCTTCACTATCATCAGGTAAAACCGGCACCACCACCTGTTCGATGATTGGGCCGGTGTCCATGCCATCGTCCACAAAATGAACCGTACAGCCGCTGAATTTTACCCCGTAATCCACAGCCTGCCGTTGGGCATGCAGCCCGGTAAAGGAGGGCAGCAGGGCGGGATGAATATTTACAATCCGATGGGGATAGGCCTGCAACAGCACCTTGCCCACCAACCGCATATAACCGGCCAGAACGACCAGATCGATTTCTCTTGCTTGCAATTGCTTGACGATTTCGCTTTCATAGCTGGGCCGATCGGGAAAAAGACTGGGATCAATAAAGATATGGGGGATGCCTGCTTCTTCTGCCTTTTGCAGGGCCAATGCGGCCGACTTGTCACTGATTAGAACCTCTATTTGGGCATTCAGCCGACCCTGTTTAATCGCCTCCAGAATCGCCAGAAAGTTGCTGCCCCGACCGGAAGCCAGAACGGCCAGCCGCAGGCAACCCGGTTCCATTACTCTTTCCACTATGCAATCACGACCTTTGTTTGTCTGGCGGTAATCTCACCAATCATTATAGGCTGTTCCCCTTGTGCACGCAAGCACTTTAACGTGTTATCATACTGCTGTGGAGCAACGGCAATAATAAAGCCGATCCCCATGTTAAAAGTCCGGAACATTTCAGCCTGCTCCACCCCGCCCAGTTTGGCCATCAGTTTGAATATCGGCGGAGTTTGGATGGCATCAGCTTTGAGCTCTGCTCCCAGCCCGGCAGGAATACTTCGCTGCAGGTTTTCGGCGATCCCTCCGCCAGTGATATGGGCCATGCCTTTGACTTCGACTTTTTCCAGCAAAGCCAAAACTGATGGCACATAAATGCGGGTGGGAGTAATCAGTTCCTCTCCGAGGGTCTTGCCCAGTTCATCAATATGATCTTCCAATTTCAGCTTGGCGCTTTCCAATAATACCTTGCGCACCAGCGAGTAGCCGTTGGAATGAATCCCGGAAGAAGGCAGGCCGATCAAAACATCACCGTCTTTAATGGCATCACCGTTGATCAGTTTGGATCTTTCCACCACCCCTACCGTAAAACCGGCCAGATCATACTCGTCTTCTTTATAAAAGCCGGGCATTTCAGCGGTTTCTCCGCCAATCAAAGCACAGCCGGCCTGCATGCAGCCTTCACTTACCCCCTGTACCAGCGCTTCCACCAGTTGGGGCTGAAGTTTGCCGATGGCGATATAATCAAGGAAAAAGAGGGGTTCAGCCCCATGCACCAGGATGTCGTTGACACACATGGCCACCAGATCAATACCCACCGTATGGTGAACTCCCATCATCTGGGCAATTCGTAATTTTGTACCTACGCCATCGGTACCGGACACCAGCACCGGCTCCTTGTATTTCTGATGGTTCAATGCGAAAAAACCGCCAAAAGAGCCGATATCGGCCAGTACTTCCGGCCGACGGGTCCGGCCTACCCACTTTTTGATTAGTTCCACCGAGCTATTGGCAGCATCGATATCCACCCCGGCTTTTTTGTAGCTCAAACCTTCTTTATCCATATTTCCCTCCATATATGCTTTTTTCTATATGTCCAACTTCATTTTTCTATACGTCCAACGATTCCGTCCCGGCTGGATAATCCCCGCTGAAACAGGATGTGCAGTTACTATCGTCTTTTCACGGTTTTGAACATGACTTTCCGACAGCTTCGTAGTTGTTGACTCTCCTGCATTGAATCCTCAAGCTTTGTCTTAATCGATATTATCTACAATCCGCTGCGTTTGAAAATATAATCCACATTGGCGGTATAAATGCCGTAATCAAATATTTTATCAATTTCTTCCAAGGTAATCAGGCTCATTATGGTCTCATCTGCCAGGATTAACTGTTTGAAAGGGATTTTTTCCTGCCAGCTGCGCATGGCATTGCCCTGCACCAGACTGTAGGATCGTTCCCGGGATAGTCCCTTGCCTACCAGAGCCAGCAGCACTTGCTGGGAAAATACCAACCCGAGGGTCGTTTCTATGTTGCGCGCCATGTTGTCCTCGTATACCACCA
>JAAYCZ010000257.1 GCA_012729495.1 Syntrophomonadaceae bacterium
ATGTTAATATTTTCCTTCAATAGTTGCCGAATGGCAGTTAAACAAAGCTATAGGGCCTCGTTCGATGGCAGCCAGCTGCAACCGGAAACAAATGCTCTGTAGAAATACAGGGCTATTTTTATGCGAAAAAACATTTAAATTATTCCAGTATGGAGAATATGTATTGCGCATTTTAGCAATAATGCGCATTTAGCGCTAAGTAAAAAATGATAGGAGAATTTGTGTGAAAAGCCTTGATCTGCAAAAAAAAGAAATTATTAAGTGCTTCCATTGTGGTAATAAAACACCTATGCACCAAACTGGCGAGTTTCAATGGGGTTCACGCGATGAAGAGTACGAAGACTTCGATTTTAATTATATCCACAAAATGTTTGCATGCCCTATATGCCATAACATTAGTAAATTAGGTTCAATTAAAAACTTTGAAACAGAAGTTCTTGATGAATATAATAAATTTCGTAAAGAAAAGAATCTAAGGATTTCAATTCAATCTGAAATAGAAATAAGTAACATTCATAGCAAGCTAACACCATATATAGATTGTGACAGTGTGTTACCTGATGTTATTCTTGATGAAAACGAAAATACTAAAAGTGGCTGTACTTTTGAGATGTTTCTTAATATGCATGGAACAAGCATTCGCGACATGATCATCGGACGAATTCGTCCATTAAGTGAAAATGAAATATTTGAGGCAGCCAAAAAGCATGCTACATCGGATACCAACTGATACCTAACTGCAGTCCTTAAAGTAATTAGATTCCTGAAATGTTTGCACAGCGGAACCAGCTTGAGGGACACCAGTAGTACCATAATAGGAAGTTAGCAAATCCGAATTCGGGGGGAAAAATTGGATGGGTAAAAGAAGTGAAAGTGCATTCCCGATGAAGGAACTTGACTTGATTAATTACATAAAAAAGGCTTGGACAAAAGGATGGTTAGATGAGTATTCTAACGAACACTTCTTGATTAAAGCCATTGAAAACCAAGTAACAGATATTGAGTGGAAAAACCAACTGATATTCAATAACTCAACTTCAATCAATACGCCCATAAACCAGAACAGAGAAATTGATTTCAATAAGTTTTCATTGAATTTTATTGTGAATTTGTCTTTTCGCTTATTTGGTATGAGTGAAACATTTGGAGATGAGGCAATTAAGCGGTTTATTGAGGATCAATTATCTGCAGGTAAAGGTAAATATGATAGGGATAAATTCTTTCAAACACTATCAGAAATTGAGATATTGAGCTTCTATTGTCGCAGATGCAAATGGGATAACGCTATATATGAGCCGCCACTTGGTATAAATGGATCAAACCCTGAAGCTGGATTTGAAGTAGGGTTGCCTGGTAAGGATGCATCTGATCAAACTGATATTAAGGTCAATATTGAGGTTAAAACGCCGAAATTTCCAGTGGTTAATGGAATAAGAACAAGAACGGCTATTCCAACCATCATGTTATCTGATAAAGGAAGGAGCGAAATAAAAGAATTATGTACGGCAAACAATTCAAAATGTATCCTTCCGAGAGTAACTAAACTGGTTCAATTCATCAATAGTGCTACAAAGAAATTCCCAAAGCCTAAAGAAAATGAGTATAACCTGTTATACATTAACTGGTCTTATAGTGATTTCCCGTCAAATGGATTTTTAGAAGCATGGTCTTTGCTTACGAATGAAATAAACGGAATTCTAACACATCCTGAAATAGGAATAAAATTACCATTTGAAGAACCGATTTGTGGTGAAGCTTATGAAAAAATTACGGCGGTTATTGTGTACACAAGTTCATTGGAACAACTTATGTTTTCTGATTTTCGTTATGCGTGGCAAAGATCGCCTAGAGTTGGACCGCGATTTCGAATGTTTGTGTTAAACAAGAAATTACGTGAAAAAGAATTGGCAAACGAATCGGATATTTTATTTAAAATTACTGGCATGAATCCTGATATACCAAAACCAGGAGAATGGAGAATCTTGTTCGATCATAATTACTCAGAACAAACATCGTTGGAGAGTAAAGTTATTGATTGTAAGTTCAGCGTAGATGCGCTTGACATTGTTAACAGAAATTTCTTGGTTTTTTGAAAAGGGATACTACAATTCCCAATTTACTGAGCTTCTCATTATGAGTAGAGAATTATCCGAGGTCAGGCATGAAAAAAGACAGCTTGTGATGCATTCACAAACTGCCTGACGTTGGATAATTCCATAGCACGAAACCGCTGGATATGGGGAAATTATAATTTCTCTTCATTAAATTCAGAAAAGCATAGCATTCAAAAAATCACCGAGAATCAAAGGGTACAGCGTTTAAAAAAGAGTAAAATAATAATTTTGGACACAACAAATAAACCTCCACTGGTATCATTCCAGCCGTATTTCTTTAGTAAGCTCCTGCTAATTATTTATATAATCCCGTGTCAATATATAAAGGCCGTGAGAAAAACAAAGATGAAGAATTCAAAAAAAAAGAAAGTGCTCTTAGTATTTGTTACCGTCATTTTGATTGCAGCAGTGTCCGTTGGAGGCTATGCGATTTACGGAAATTATCAGATGGGCAAGATTTCCGGACTTACTTTCGAAGAAGCGCTGAACTATACGCTGAAAGATAACGATAAGGCTGTTATTACCGTCGGCATTATCCAGAACGGACAGTCGTCGTTCACCGTCTATGGTAAAGACGGCACTGAGCTTCCAAGTGAGGAACACATCTATGAAATCGGCTCTCTTACAAAAACTTTTACGGCGGCATTGGTAGAGGAAGGCATAGAGGAGGGCAAGATCAGCCTTGATGATACCGTTGATATGTATCTTGATTTGCCTGACGGGAACAACTATCCGACAATTAGACAGCTGCTCACTCATACCTCCGGATATAAAGCCTATTATTTTGAGTCGCCAATGATCGGTAATTTCTTTAGCCGCAGGAATGATTTTTGCGGCATCAGCGATAATACAATAATAAACAAGCTGTCCAAGCTCTCAATCGATGACAGTACGTATCCCTTTAGGTATTCAAATTTTGGCTTTGCCGTGCTCGGACTGATACTGGAATCGGTCTATGGAGAAGAGTATACGACTCTTGTAAATTGTTTTGTCAAAGACGAGCTTAGATTAGAGAACACGCAGATTTCCGACGAAAACGGAGACATTGGTAACTACTGGGACTGGCTGGAAGGGGATGCATATCTCTCAGCCGGAGGGCTTACATCAAACATTACGGATATGCTTGCTTATGCGCAGTTTCAGCTTTCGAATAACGGGCTGTTTGCCGCCTGCCATGAAAGCCTTGCCACTATCAACGCTTCCACCGAGAGCTACTTGAAAATGGGGATTCGCATGGACGAGATCGGTATGAGCTGGATCATCGATGATGAAAACGGCATTATCTGGCACAACGGCGGCACAGATAATTATAACTGCTATCTCGGATTCGATCCCGAAACCGGAACGGTAGCTGTTATCCTTTCCAATCTCCCACCCAATTACAGAATTCCGGCAACAGTCCTTGGCGTAAAATTAATGAATGAATTATACAAATAGTGATCTTTACTTATGAGCAGGAATATCCGCGTAACCGGCGATCAGCACTTACTTTTTAAGCGTCCCATTTTAAGCGTCCCATTATGTTTAATAGTACAAGCCCAAAGGGGGCACCCTTTGGGCTTCGGAGATTAGTACCATTAGGGGCAGCTTGAAAACTGCAAGTCATAGCAATTAGGCTAAGCTCGACAATTGGAATTTTTAGAGGTTATTTCATATGAATGGGAAAGTGGAAGCAAAGAAAAAATGGTATGAAAATGCTGCGGTTATGACATTAATCGGAGTGCTTATAGGTTCTGTCCTATCTATTTTTGGCAATTACTTCGTCGCTTTTGTAGAGCAGCAATACGAAGTAAAAAACACCAACCTAGAGATTAAATCAAATATATACAGTGAGATGATCCAGTCAACGTATTCATTAATGGCAATGAATGATGGGCTGATAGAGCCTGATTTAGCAAGTTTTAAAGAAGAATCTTATAAGATTATGGCTAAAGCACGTATTTATTGTGACGATGATGTTGTACAATTATACAATGATTTTCTTTCAACATTCTTCACGGAGAGAGAATATGATGGAGATTTTGTTGATAACAAACTTATACCTGCAATAAGAGTGGATTTACAAGTGGATGATTAATTGACGGGTTCCCGTTTGTCGAGTTGCCCATTATGTTTAAACTACCCACAGGAGTTTCAATGAAAATACTTATAGATGCCGACGGTTGCCCTGTTGTGGATATCGCCGTACGAATAGCAAAAGAGAATGATATAGAGTGCCTTATCCTCTGTGATACCTCACATGTTTTTGAAAAAGACGGAGCTATGACGATGACTTTCTCCAAGGGCGCAGACAGCGTTGATTTTGCGTTGGTCAATCATGTTTTAGCGGGCGACATTGTCATCACGCAGGACTATGGGCTGGCCGCAATGTGCCTGTCTCGAAACGCTGTTGTCCTGAACCAGA
>JAAYCZ010000258.1 GCA_012729495.1 Syntrophomonadaceae bacterium
GTCTCGTGATCTTTTTATCTCCTTCTCCATAAGCCGTCTGTGGTTCAAAATTCTACAGGCGGCTTATAACAATATCTGGGGTTTCGTAATCTTCAAAGTTACAGGAATTTTATAAACAGAAAGATGATAAATGGCTACGAAGAGTAGTTGTTATGTGCCTAAAGTACTATGGGTACATTTATTGGTCGAAAATGACAACACTAACACAATAATATGGGCAAAATATAGAATAATAATAAATTAAATATTTTTCGGTCTGTTCTTGTCATCTTCGGACATATAAAGATAGAGGCGTACCTTTTATGATAAGAATATGCCGTCAAAAAGGCCGAGATCTGACGGTATTAACGCAGAAATATTAGCATAACGGAGAAAAGTATATTTTCCTGTTGCAAAACGCCCTTTTGCTTGTCTACTTTAATAGACTAATAACCACGTTATTTTAGATTATTACGGCTAAACTTTTCCACAGCAAAATAATTGACGCCACCTGTACGGACTTTTGTATAGCCCTCTGTGTTAGTATAGCAGTAATCACTTGTACTGCTATACTTTTCAGTTGTTAGTGGTACTAAAAGGGGAAAGCAGATGCTCACTGAGAAGGCAAATGCAATCTGCCTGCTACGGATTTTAACCGAATACTCGGATGAACGCCATATCATCTGGTGCATGAAATCATAGTAAGAATGACCTCGGACAACAGTCTCTATCTATTATGCATTTTAAGAGTGAAAGGAGCAAACATGGTTTCATTCAGAAAGTTGGAACACAAGCTGTGCCTAGTAAACAATGAGAAGTATGTTAATTTGCTTTGTAAGACGCTTAATGCAGAGGCAAATGGCCTATTGTGTTATGGATATGTTGATGAAGAAGCTGGGCTGACCTTTGAGAGCCTGGCACCAACATTACTGGTCGATGGGGATTACAGTGTGAGTGGTGACGCTGGAGTCGTTCTCAAGATCCGGGCTGAAACTGTCGCTGATACAGAAATCATTCCAATTGAAAACAAAGCTTTGACTAAGTGTTTTGAGGACAGAATCAAACTGGTTGAGCAGCATTATTACCAAAATACAGACACATTGGAATGCCGCGCTATTACAGAGTTAGATCCGTTTCGGCATCCGTTTTTTCCGGATGATCTTCAGGCACTCCTAACAAAAGATGGCATAAAGCCGGAAGCGATCTGGGTAAGAACAAAAAAACATTTGGGCTGCCATCAGGGCACATTTATTATACGAGGCAAACTGCTTGACGAACCATTTCACGACTACGGTATTCATGCAGGAGATACGATTACGTTTGGCGCATTAAATTCGCCCGATCGAGGGCCCTTTTGCGCGATCATTCTGTAGATGTAAGCTCCCTGAAAATGAAATGGAACAACATTTGGCTGTTTACCGATATAGGTGATTACCATGAATTATCAAAACATTTTAATGATATTTATGAAAAAGCGTACGATTTAGACTCAATTGCTTGGCATTGTAAAGTTAATATGAAAGAATAGTTCTCAAAATCGTAGTAATTCATCACGCCACAAGCAAATACTTCCGTTTCTGTTTTTTTGTAAGGTCTAGTCCCGCTACCTGAGCCGGCGTAAGCCCATCTAAAGCCGAGTGTGGGCGCACAAAGTTGAAGAAAAAGATAAACATGGAGATAAGATTGTTGGCACTTTCCCATGAGGAAAAGCCTTGTTTCGTCTTGTACCAAGCCTTGAATTGCTTGTTGAAGCACTCAATGAGATTGTTAGAAATGTCATCCCTAAAGCTCTCAACACGAATATGTTTTGCCCCACCAAATACCGATTTAGCTGGTACTTTGTATGCACTATAACGGTCAGAAACCAAGGCCTGTGGCTTGCCGTGAGCGGCAGCCTCTGTCAGCAATGAAAAAGCCTGTGGGCTGTCACGATGAGGTGAGAGATGAAAGCCGATGACGAAGCGAGTTTCACTGTCTACAATTAGCCAAAGGTAATGCTTTTTACCTGCAATCTTCACGACTGTTTCGTCCATATGCCACTCATCAGAGCTAAAGTCCAGCATTGGTAGCAGCTGAAGCCGCATATTGTCAAAAAGCGGTGCGAAATTGTGGCACCAGTTGCTGATGGTGGTGTGGGAAACCTTGATGTTGAAGGCAGTTCGGAGAATGAGACTGATGTTACGGAACGAACTCTTTCCGAGGTAGAATATGGAGAGTGCAGTGATAATGATGTAAACAGGATACCGCATTCGTTTAAAGTTGGTTTTGCCAAAGAGCTGTGACATGGAGCTTTCGGCAACGGATGTTGCCTTAACCACGAAAAAGGAATGGTTACAACTTTTGTCGCTGCAGCGATAGTTGGTGTAATGCTCGTAGTCGTGGTGAATAAAAGTGGCTTTGCCACAGCACGGACAGGAAGGATATGACCTCTTACGAGGTCGACCAGTATGCCCCTCTCCCGCCCTCGGGCGGTCGGGTGCAAACTGGTGGTTACAGGCACGGCACTGGTACTTCTGATACCCATCAGAGTCCTTGCCGTAACGATAAAAGTTGTGATTGTTGTTGCATTTTGGGCAGGTAATTTGATATGATTTCATCATGAGAACCTCTCTTTCTTTTGGGAGTACTTGGGTTTTATGGTGAAACCATTGTACTACAAGGCTTGAGAGGTTCTCAACTTTCATTTAACTTTACAATACGTTTTTATATGAAAGGATGTAACACAATGGAGAAAAAGTTCATTCTTACCTGTGCATCAACAGTCGATCTCCCATACTCGTACATGCAGGAGCGTAACATTCCGGTCATTTTCTATACATATATCGTGGATGGGCAGGAATATGTAGACGACATGGGGAGGGACCCATTAGCACTCTCCCATTTTTACGGTTTTCTTGATGAAGGAAAAATCCCATCAACTTCTCAGATCAACGTATATCGCTATGTAAAGTTTTTTGAGGAACAGATGCAGCATGGTGATGTTCTGCATATCGGTTTCGGAACGGGCATGACACCATCAGTGAAAAATGCAATGACGGCCGCAGACATGCTGAGAGAAAAATATCCAGACAGAAAAATAGTTGTGATTGATTCCCTGTGCAGTTCCTCTGGCTACGGAATGCTTGTGGATACAGCCGCAGATATGCGGGATCGAGGCTGTACGTTTGAAGAAACTGAACAATGGGTTATGGAAAATCGGCAGAACATTCACCACCAGTTTTTCTCAACAGATCTGAAATATTACCGCCGAAGCGGTCGTATGACCGGTGCCACGGCAATGCTTGCCTCAATTTTGGGGATATGTCCGATCATGCGCCTTGATGATATGGGAAGGATTATTGCTTACGATAAGGTTCGCGGGAAATCCGCTGCAGTTCGAAAAACTCTTGACGTAATGGAAGAACACGCTACTGGTGGGCTGAATTATAACGGGAAATGCTGGATATGTCATTCTAACTGCATTACAGAAGCAGAGAGAACTAAGGCGGCCTTGCAGAAGCGTTTTCAGCACATTGCCGGCGATATACGCATATGCGATATCGGTACGATCATCGCCTCTCATTGTGGTCCCGGAACAGTCGCCGTGTTTTTCTTTGGTGATAAGCGTGCCCCCTATACCGAGCAGTAACTAAAAATGCAAAAGACAAAGGATATGCTTCGTGTAGTAAAGACAAGGGATGGAAACAAATAGATGTAGACCTGCAAACAGCCGTATCCGTGACACAGACATGGCCAAGGAAATGATGAACTAGACCAAGATGAACTCCTCTCCCAGGCCGCACAGGCAACTGTAAGTTATTTTAGCCAAAATTGTTTTGAAGAGTCAGAAGATAACACAAGTAATTGAACCCATATCTGTATACTCGGATTTGTCTTCATTCAAATTGTACACGGGGGATGTTGGGCTACTAACCATGAGGTCAGAAGTTCCATGGCAGTCCGTTCAAGCCGGAGAAGGACACGCGCTCGTGGGAGCAATTACTGAAAATTATGTTGCACAGCAACTTGCTTCCAAAGATTATCCTCTATGTTA
>JAAYCZ010000259.1 GCA_012729495.1 Syntrophomonadaceae bacterium
CCGGGGACCAAATACGTTTCCAAATTTATTAATCTTATTTCATCAAACCAGTCATTTGGCAATTCTAAGCTCAGCAAACATGCTGGTCAAACTTAAAAGGAAGCAAAAAGAACGTCCCCTTGCTTCCGAAAAGAACGTCCCCTTGCTTCCGATTTTAAAAAAGGGACTCCGCTGTGCGGAGTCCCTTGTAAACGGTCTGCTTACTGCAAGAGTCTGAGAACCTGTTGGGGCTGCTGATTGGCCTGAGCCAGCATGGCCTGGGCAGCCTGGGAGAGAACGTTGTTCTTGGAGAACTCGGCCATTTCCGCTGCCATATCGACGTCGGTTATGGATGACTGGGCCGAAGTCAGGTTCTCGGCCGTGGTCCCCAGGTTATTGATGGTGCTCTCCAGGCGGTTCTGGTAGGCACCGAGTTTGGCTCTTTCGGAAGAAACAGTGTTTACCGCATCGTCAATGGCTTCCAGTGCAGCTTTGGCACCATCGGCTGAAGTCAAATCCAAACCGGAAACACCTAGCGCAGCTGATCGCATATCATTGATGGAGATACTCATAGTCTGGCCGGCATTGGCCCCAATCTGCAGCTTCAAGGAATTGTTGGTGGAAATATTGATTACTTCATTTGATTTGGCAGTCATTTCAAAACTCAGGCCTTTGTAATTACCACTAACGACGGTGATATGATTACCGGACGATGAATAGGCACCGCCAATGGCATCCTGCCCTGTTGAATTTAGTGATAAATCAGTACCACTGGTTTTCGCTATTTCAAAATTTGTGTGTTCTAACTGACCTGTGCCGGCAGCAGTGATATTAACCGAGTAACTAGAGCCGGCTCCTACTGATTGTAATACAAGTCCCTGCCCCTGGGTAAAGCTTGCTACTGCCCCATGACTCGCTGTGTCGCCATTAATCATATCCAACATGTCTTGAATTGTATTCGCCGCTGTGAAAGAGTAGTTAATATTTCCAATACCTATTGAAGAATCTTCGCCAAGTGCGGTGGTTCCTACAGAAGTACCACCAATTAATGCTCCTCCTGCTTTAGCGCCAATCTTTTCAGCCTTTGCCGCCAAAGTTACATCAGCCCCGGCTAGAGTAATCGTCCCGGTTTTGGTGTCGGCGGTGCCCTGAATGTTCTTGGCAACTCCATTAGATCCACTTGCCTTTACACCAGAACCGCCATCGAGCAAGTTTTTGGTGTTAAACTGGGTGGTATTGCCGATGTTATCCAATTGCTGAACCAGTGCATTGACTTCGGTCTGGATGGCTGCACGGTCTTGTGTAGTATTGGTGTCGTTGGCTGCCTGGATGGCAAGCTCTCTCATTCTTTGCAGAACCGAGGTGGTTTCATTCAAGGCGCCATCGGCGGTCTGTACCAGGGAAACTCCGTCCTGGGCGTTGTCGGCGGCGGTTTTTAAACCTCTGACCTGGCCTTTCATTTTTTCCGAAATGGCCAGCACGGCAGCGTCATCGGCTGCGGTGGTGATGGCCAAACCTGAGGATAATTTCTGCATTGATCTGCCTGCTGCTAAAGAGTTGATATTGGCGTTTCTGATGGCATTGGTTGCCATTAAATTATGTCCTATTTTCATTAAACATTCCTCCTTGAATTTTGAATCGCGGGCGTCCTTGCCCCATCTTCATTGTTCTTGGTAGTTGGTGTCCGGGACGGCCTGCCCCGGCGGGGGATTATGGCTTTCCTTCTTTGGACTTGGCAGGCCGGCCTCCTTGCCGGCCTAAAACCTTTCCGGGCCCGGGAAAGGTTTTTTTCTTTAGCTCAATATTATATATCGGCCGCCGGTGGGGATATTTTAGGCGAAATTTCGAAAAATATTTATTCTTAAGGATTTTACATATCGATATCATAAGGCGAGTGTAGCGCCGCCTGAGCATAGGTGAATTAAGAGATCCTTCGCTAACGCTCAGGATGACAGTACAGATCCCCCTACGGGGACTACATATGTGATCTAAAAGTCACAATTAGGGTAGCTTTGCTTTGCTCAGGATGACAAATAACGCAGACGGCGGTTGTGCCGGTCTGCGTTATGATGCAAATGATAAAGGAGTATTTATCCTTGCTTTAGAGAGCTATTCTATTGTCGTGGGCGGAGGGGGCTGCCGGGGATTGGGCTTGTGATATGATCTGCGCCCAGGCGTTTCTTAAATCGTCCAGCATGCTAAGCACTTCCTGGGCGTATTGGCTGTCTTTCTTCAGGTTGGCCTGGATCAATTGCTCTTGCATATAGCGATAGAAATAGAGGAATTTTTCCGCTATCTCCCCGGCTGACAGATTAACTCCGCACATCAGCTCGGTGATAATGTCTTGGGCACGGATTAAGTTTTGATGGGCTAATTGCATGTCTCCGTCCTGCAATGATTTGATGGCCTGTCTGGTGAATTTTCTCGCCCCGTCATACAGCATCAGCACCAACTGTTCGCTGGTGGCCGTGTTTATCTGGTTTTTCTTGTAAGCATTCATAGTTGGACTCATAATTATCCTCCTTTATCGATTTAAATCAGTTCGTTGATGGTAAATCCGGTAGTAGTGAATTTTTCCAGCAGTTCAAGAATCCTCTCCGGCATTATCTCGGAGATAAGGTTGCCGCTGTCGATTTCTATTAGTTTAACAGTAATATTGCCTTGTTCATTGATGAGCTGGAAACAGAGCTTGATTTTATTTCTTTGCAGCAATTCATTCAGTTTGTCTACAGCCGCCAGCAACTCCTGCATAGGGGGAAGAGAGCGTGGCTGTTCCCGGCCTTGGTCCTGCCTTTTCTTTTCCTTTTTATCTTCACTTACTTTGGTTTTATGGGTTTCAATAACGACCGATTTTTGCGTCTTAACCTTGATGTTATTGACAACGATCGGGTCAACCCCATTGATACTGGCCAAGCCGCTCACCTCCTGCACTACCGCTTAATATCCAGAAATACGCCTCCTATTTTTACGTTGTCACCCCGATATTGCGCGTGGGTCTGATGGCTTTTTTTGATATTGATCAGCTCTGCCAAGACCTCATCCTGATGGCGTCTTAAGAGCTGCACGCTTTGTTCGTCGAGGGCGGCAGCCTGAATAATTATCTCCATAGTCTGGCTTTTTATAGTTTGCAACTGCTCATCATCTGGCCCGGTTTGCTCCGAGAGCAGCGGGCTGAGTAAATTGACTTTTTCAATGATAATTTGCTTCTGCTCAATAATTGCCAGTACCATTTCATAGTTTTCCTGTTGGACTGCTTCAGCCTGCTGCTCAGACAGGGACAGGAACTGCTGCATTAGATCATGTTTTTGTTGGCATAACCGGACTATGCCAGCGGGCTTTTTTTCCTGCATGGGTTCTCCTTTTATCTAAATCAGTAGCCTGATCCCATCATCAACATCAGCCAGGAACTTTGGGCGTTCATTTTGAAGATCGCTTTCTCCATCTGGGTAAATCTTTGGTAATGTTGGTCTTCTTTCTTAATCAGCTTGGTTTCCCAGTTTTTAATTTCACTGCTTAATTTGCTTAATTTTTTGCCGATGAAACTACTGTCAACCGTCCCGGTGGTGGTAGCGCTGCCGGCCTGGCCAGCTAAATAGGATATCCCATCGAGGGCTGACTGGTATAGTTTGGTGGCAATCCCTTGTTCATTTCTATCCTTGCTGGCATTGGTAAACAGTTTTTTCACTGCATCCGGATCATCGCTCAAAGCTTTGCGCAGTGCATCTTCATCCAATACCAGCTGCCCAGATTTGTCGTAGGCTTCACTTTTTATGCCGATTGAGCTGAGTGTCTTGTAGGGGCCATCCAGGCCTGAAACAGCTGTACTGACGGCACTTCTGAGACTGTTGATGAGGTTTTTTAATTCCCCGTCTGTTTTTAACAAACCGCTTTTGGCCTTTTTCTCCCAGGCGGCGATTTCGGAGTCGTTCATTTTTTCCTTTTGCGCCGCGGTCAGCGGGGGAAACCTGGGGTCGCGTTCCTCCTGCACTTTATCATAGAGGGTTTTTAAGGTTTTATTATAAGAATCCACGAATTTGCTGATGGAGTCGATGGTTCCCTCAATATTTCTGGTTACAGTGATACTGGTACTGCCTTCACCCTTTAAATTCAGAGTAATTCCATTCACCGTAATCGAGTTGGAAGAGGAGGTTAATCCCTGGGCATCACCAAAATCTATGGAAGCGTTTTGTCCGGTGTAGCTCATACCTTGATTGAGGCTGAGGTTTAACATGGAGGTATTGTCATCTTCGCCCAGATTGGCAAACAATCCGGCAGCATCTGCCGTAATCGATATTTTAGCCTCACTGCCGGTAGCAGTTGTATTTAAAAAGAAACGATTCATTTTGCTGTCATAGGCAGCGGAGATCCCCAGATCGGCTTGATTGATTATAGAGGCTACTGTAGTCAGATTGTCGTTGCCGAGATCAAACTGCAGCTCTTTGCCGTTAATGGTAACGGAGATTTTATCCTCGGCCCCGTATCCGCGGGCAGTAAATTCAGCTTCAAATTGTTCAAACAAGGTCAGGGATCTGCCATCTGCAGTCTTGCCGCTGGGCAAATCTATGGTACTGGCCCTGGCAACACCGGTTGCCAGCTGGTTTACTTTAATGCTGTAGGTACCGTCAATGGCATTGGCAGCGGCGCTGACGGCAGCCACGCCGGTGTTGGAAGAATCAGCATTTCGGGCCAGGAAAGTACGCTCCAAACGCGTGTCATAAGCGTTGGTTCTGAATTCATTCAGGATGGTGTTCAAGCTGCGATAGTCAGCTTGCTGCCATTCCAGGGTCTGTTTTTTCTGTTCCAGTTTATCAAGCGGTAGGCGCTCCGCCCGCATCATTTTACTGACGATAGCGTCAATATCCATTCCGCTGGAAAGCCCCGAAACTCTCGAATAGTTGGTGTTATCGTAACCAGATGTGGAATTGATCATAGCCATTTTTTATCCCACCTTTATATTTTGCGGTCAATAATCCAGCCGATATCTTCTAATATAGCGGCTAGTCTATCCAGTGTTTTCTCGGAAGGTATTTCCTTGATTACTTCTCCGCTGTCTGAATCCAGGACTTTGACCAAAACTTCCCGGGTTCGCTCATGAACTGTGAACGACAGCTGGGTATTGTGCGGAGCCAGGAATCGGTTGGCCTGATCGATAATTTTGTTGATTGCTTCTTCGTTGTACCTTTCATGGGTAATATTCCCAACCACTTCCTGACCGGTTGATTGTACCGCTTGTCTGCCGGCATTATTGCTCTCGCCAGGCCCCCCTCCTGGGCGGGGCTTGATGACGATATCCGGTACGTTGTTAACAGCCGTAACCCTCATTATTTTCACCTCCCGGTTTTATCTTCCCTGGGCATAACCACATTCCAATCCAAGTTGGTATCATCAACCTGTCCGGCAGACAGGTTTTCGTTTTTGACTGATTCTAATATTTCTTCCCTGATAATAGGTATGTCTTTTTCGGCAACGACTCCGAGTTTGACTTTGTTGCCCTCCACGGCGATAACCCTGATCTTGATGTTATCGCCAATTACGATCCCCTCGTCAACTTTTCTGGTTAGCACAAGCATAGGCTAGCCTCCATAATTCAGTTTTCTGGAGTCATTGCTTATAAGCGGATAACGAATCGAATTGCTGTCTCTTTCAAAGATGATTTGTTTGCCTTTTTTCCTGAGCCAATTTATTATCAGCGGCCCGACCAGATTTGTGGTAGCATTTTTAAATCCGCTTTTGGGAACGGTTACAATCGTATATACAAGCACTTGCTCCGGTTCTTTAATCTCCAGCTTATTTACTACATCATCACTTAATTCCACACAATAGCTTTTTTTTATCGTAAAGGGATCAACCAAAAGAAAAGCCAGATTCGGTTCATCAATTGATTGCAGCCACTTAAAATCGGGAATTTCGGCGATATCCATGAGGATATAGCGGGTCAGTTTCTCAAAACCTAACAAGCCGGGATTGAACTCAACGATATCCTGCTCGCCCACATCCAGTTCCCCGAAGCGTGCGGTTTTAATTATCATGCTCAATCAACTCCGTAACTTTTCTATTTCAAGAATTTCAATAAGCTGGGTTGAATAATATTAGCCCCGACCATTAAGGAGGCCTCATAAACAGCCCGCTGGCTACTTAATAAAGCTGAGGTTTCCAAGTAGTCGGTATCACCCAAAGTGCTGATGAGATTATTAAGGCTCATATTGAAAGAATCCACTCGATCCTGGGCTTGTTCAACCCGGTTGCTTTTGGCCCCCACTACGGCCCTTTCGCTAATTACCTGATCATTCAGGCGGTCAAGCTTAGCGATAAGGTCATTGACTTCTTGCTGATTGCCATTCATTAAATGATCTCTTAAGTCAATCAAGGTTGTGAAAGCATAGTTTATATCGGCAGCCCCACTGCTGTCAGTATGAAAAGTCATCTGCCCGGCAGCTAAGTCTATGGTTACTCCTTTGGAGATCTCCACCTTTTGCAAATTGGCTTTTTCCAAGTTGGCTGTAACGTTGGTAATAAATTTAACTGCCGTTACATTGTTGCCATCTGCCGATACGGTGGTAAAAGGCACAACCTTGCTCTCCCCCCCGGCAAATATGTAGCTGCCGTTGTAATCGGTGTTGGCAATATGCACCAGTTCGTCTATAATGCTGTTGACCTCGACCCCCAAAGCTTTGCTGGACTCAACTGAAGTGGCGCCGTTTGATCCAGAAACCGCAATAGTTCTGGCCCGGACAAAAACATCGCTGACATCGGCCAGGGCATCGTCAATACTACGCAGCCACCCACCGGTATAAAGCATATTGGAACTGTATTGCTGCTGGGATTTCAACTCTGATCTGGCCTTTAATATTTTAGCCGCGGCCACCGGATCGTCAGAAATCTTGTCTACTTTTACTTTGGATGAAAGCTGGTTTTCATATTTTTGCATTAAGTTTAAGTTGTTATTAACATTGCCCATTAATGATGAAGTCAGCATTTTATTGGTAACGCGCATGTAAATCACCTACGCTTTCATTCGATTGATAACGGTATCCAACATTTGGTCAATAATGCTTATAACCCGGGCGCAAGCATTGAAAGCATGCTGATAGACGACCGTGTTGGCAGTTTCTTCGTCCAGGGAAACCCCCGATACTGATTCTTTCTTTAAGCTCAGATTGGTCACCAGGGTTTGTTGATTGATGACGTTGCTTTCCGCTTCGTTTACTTTGCTGCCTAATTGGGTCACCGTTTCCTGATAAAAAGCATCAATGGTTTTTTGCCCGGAACCGTCTTCGCTATCGCTTATTTGGGAAGTCGTCCGCAGGTTGGCCAGAGCAAGTGCCATTTCGCCGTTGCCGGTTAAGTTGACTTCGTTGTTGGAAGCGGCTATTTTATAAACATTGTTTTGGATCGCAGAATTCACCGTAAGGTTGGCAGCATTTATTTCTTCCCCGTCGTTAGCGGTAAAAAACTGTGCTCCGGGATTGCTTTCACCGGTTTCTCCATCCAGATTTATTCCTTGAACGTGGAGAGCATTAACGTTATTGGCCAAACTTGCCGCCATGATATTCAATTTATCCATATAGTATTGTACTGAACCGGGGTTATTTGTCCCGGCACCGCCAAGTTTCACCAGGGCTCCCAGCGTCCCTCCTTTTACAGTAGCGGGGTCAAACTCATCAGTATGAACACCTGCCTGGTCAACAATAGTGTGCTCGCCCAGTTTAACGTCAACCGCCCCGGTCGTACCGCGTTTGGTTACAGTAATGTTACCGATTTCCGCTAATTTATCTAACATAATATCGCGGCTATCCAGAAGGTCGTTGGGGGTCTCCCCGTTCATTGACGAGTTGGCAATCTGGGTATTAAGAGTGTTGATCCGGGCGGCAATGGATTCTACGGCAGTAATGGATTGGCTGATTTGCGTATTTATATCTTCCCGAATGCCGCTTAGCTGGGAATAAATTTGGCGCATGTGATCGCTTAAGGTAACAGCTGATTCCATTAATACGGTCCTGACAGCAGGACTGGCAGGGGTAACCGATACGTCCTGCCAGGCATTCCAAAATTTATTCAAATCAGAACTTAAACCTATATCGCGGGCAGTTTCATTGAATACTATTTCCACATTGTTGAGTGTATCATGAACGGTGGTGTGGGCTTTTAATTCGGAAGTCTGGGTGCGCAGCTGATAATCCAGGAATTCATCTCTGATCCGGCCTATATTGGCAACATCTACTCCGCTGCCCAACTGTTCCCCGTAGACTATTCCGGAAATGGGATTGCTGGCCTGCAGATCTACTCTTTGCCGCGAGTAGCCTTCAGTGTTGGCATTGGCAACGTTGTTTAAGGCCACATTCAGGGCCGCCTGCTGGGCCATCATACCTTTAAGCGCAATATTGTTTCCAAAAAACAGACTCATGAAACTTCCTCCCTAGACATTCGTATCAACAATTGTTTGGCCGCCCCCGCTGTTTATGTCGCCTGATTTACCATAAATACGCGGTTTTTGCGGTTGCAGCAGGTTGAGCATTTTTTCTGCATATTTTAAACCTTGTTTTAATAACAGGGTGTTTAATTCATTGGTTTGTTTTATTGCCTGACTGTTATGGGTGATTTCGTCCCGGTAAATCTGTATTTCTTTCCAGTCGCTGTTTTTTATATAGGGCTGAAGATCGCTTAAACCTTCTACTGCCATGCCGATAACACCTGAATAGTCATCGATTAATTGCCGGCGCTGTTCTTCCAGCCCGGCAAGCTGGCGGCCGATATATTCCTGCTGGCCGGTAATGGCGGTGATTTTCTCCAGCTCATCCTGTTTCAGGGCTTGCAGTTGTTCATTGGTCAGATTTTTTAATTCGGCGATCAGGCCGCTTTGCTGATTTAGTATTTTTATAAGTCCGCTTACCTCCAACATCATTGGCACTACTCCTTTATTCTTTGTCAGTTGCAAGCATCTTGGCTGCCAATTGCTCCGCCGTTACGCTATATGTTTTATTAGCTATTTGGTCTTTTATCTGGGCAATTTTTTCCTCTCTGATATCAGGCAGGTCTTTGGTAGTGTTGATTAGTTCATGTATTTTTTTGGCCTGATCCGATAAATGCAGACTGTCATGTTTGTCGACATTCTTATCTGCCGCCCGCTCAGCCCTTTCGAACTGGTTCTGCTGGGACTGATACAATTTAGCTATGTTGTTGGAAGGATTGCTCGTTATCTTCACCACTGTGTCATCCTTTCCTGTAGATTTCTCATTCTTATCATGTTATTAATTATATCGGTTCCCCAGTGAAAAAGTTTAATGATTCAAATAAAGTTACATGATATTTAAAAAAGTTAATTGAGGATTTTGCATAATTAACTTTTTTTTAATTATCATGTAACTCTAAAATGAGAGTTTTGCATAATTGATTATTTTTTAATTTGCCATGCCGCTTTAGAATGTCATCCTGAGCGTTAGCGAAGCGACGATGCCATATGGCATCTAGTGCCGAAAGCGATCGGAAGGCAAGCGCAGCGCAGCCTGAGCGTCGGTGGATCTACGGCACTTGCGAGATTCTTCGCTAGCGCTCAGAATGACAGTATTGCATGATTTTTTGAATTATGCAAAACCCTCAAATGTCTATGTAAAACCCTCAATAAAATAATGTTTATTAAGGGGGAATTGTTTTATCGTTCGGATAATATGGAATAAAGCAGCGAAGGGATTTTATCCAGGGATACCTGCCGTTCGACCGCGCCAATGTTGGCGGCTACCTTGGGCATCCCGTATACTACCGATGTGCGTTCATCCTGGCCGATGGTACGGGCGCCGTTGCGGCGCATGGCCAGCAGCCCTTTGGCTCCGTCATATCCCATACCGGTAAGTATTACCCCTACCGCTGCGGCTTTACACTGCTCAGCCACAGAATTAAATAATACGTCGACCGAAGGGCGGTGACCGTTTACTTTTTCTGTCTGCCGGCATTTTACCGTATAATAGGTCCCGCTGCGCACTATGGACATATGGTAGTCTCCCGGGGCGACCAGTACCAAGCCTGGGTAAATCCGCTCCCCATCCTGGGCTTCTCTTACCTCCAGGAGGCAGGATTCGTTTAGTCTTTCGGCAAACATCCTGGTGAATACGGACGGCATATGCTGCGCAATCAGTATGCCGGGTACATCGGAGGGCAAGTTTTTAATGATATAGTTTATGGCTTCGGTACCGCCGGTAGAAGCCCCAATAGCAACGATTTTGGCAGTGGAGACGGTTCCGGATAGTGCCAGGGATTGGGGGTGGGGCAATTCACTTTTTTTGTGCCCGACTTTGGCGGTGGAAGCAATCTTGATTTTTATTATCAGTTCATTGATAAATGCGTCTATCGACCGGCGGTCGCTATTGGGGTCAGGTTTGCAGACAAAATCGACCGCACCGGCCTGCAAAGCCTCAAAAACAGCATTATCCAATGAACTTATCATAACTACCGGAAGAGGATACTGCGGCATTAAACGACGCAGAAATTCAATCCCGTTCATACGCGGCATTTCAACATCCAACGTTAAAACATCCGGTTCCAGTTCAATAATCTTATCCCGGGCAGCATAAGGGTCAGCGGCGGTACCAACTACTTCTATGGCCGGGTCAGCGCTGATTCCCTGGGCCAGTTTTTCGCGGAAAACCATGGAATCATCTACAACCAATACTCTAATTTTTTTTGCCAATTGAATCTATTCCTTTCTGTAAACGGCGGGTATAACATACTGATACGCGGATTCGCTGCGGTTTAATGATTCGCTGTGCCCGATAATCAGATAACCTCCTGCGGCGGTGCAATCATATAGCCGCTTTACCAGCTGTCTTTTTACTTCGTTGTCAAAATAAATCATAACATTGCGGCAAAAAATTACGTGAAATTTTTGTTTAAAAGGAAATTGATTCTCCATCAGATTGAACCGGCGGAAAATAACTTCGTCCCGGATGCTTTTTACCAGACGTTTTCCGCCGTCGGGAGCATCTTCAAAATACTTTATTTTCCATATTCCAGGCAGATTTTTAATCTGCGCTTCGCTGTAAGTGGCGCGCAAAGCAATCTCCAGTGCCTTGGAGGAAATATCAGTGGCTAAAACCTTCTTGTCCCACTCAAAGCCTGCATTGCCAAAATAGTCGCTCAGGATCATGGCCAGGGTATAGGCTTCTTCACCACTGGAGCAACCTGCACTCCAGATGCGCAGATCCTTGCTTTTTACGGTTGTTGTCAGATAGGGTAAAATAGTATCGTGAAAAAAATTGAAATGTTCCACTTCCCGCATGAAGTAGGTATAATTGGTCGATAAACTGTTGGCCAGGGCAATGGTTTCCTGCCCGGTGCGGTCATTGATCAGGCTCTGTAAATAGTGAGGGAAGCTCTGGTAACCGCGCCTGGTCATATAACTATATAGTCTGCTTTCCACCAGGGTTCTTTTCTGGCTCAAATCAATACCGAATTCGCGTTTGGTAAAATTTATTATCTGGATAAATTCATCATCACTTAGGTTATGCATTTATTCACCTAATTTCAGATTAATTTTAAATCATACCGGGACGATAAAATTAGTTCAACCTTGTTGCAAAGGCCCGGGCAAATATCGGAGGCGCATGGATGGCGGGCATTACACCAGCCATCCATTAACACCGCTAGTATTTGCCGAAATCATCATCCAGGGAAATTCTGGTTTTATAAGCACCGGCTGCTGCCGCCTCATTTACCGCCGGACGGTATTGCTGCGCAGGTTTGGCGTAATCAGCTTCCTGAAGAGAGTTCTTTCTTCCTTTCAACTGGAATTGGACAACCTGTTCTTTCAACAACCCGGCCTGTTCGGAAAGCTCTTCGCTGGCTGCAGCGCTTTGCTGGGCAGTAGCGGAGTTCGTCTGAACTACCTGGGAAACCTGACCAATCCCCTGATCGATCTGAGCAATACCGGTTGCCTGTTCATTTGAGGCTACGGCTATATTTCCAACAAGCACCGATGCCTGGCTTATTCCTTCTACAATTTTGTTTAAAGCCTGGGCAGTATCATTGGCGATTTTGGTACCGGCCTGTACTTTGCGAATAGACCCTTCAATCAGATCAGTTGTTTCCTTGGCGGCACTGGCACTCCTGGCGGCAAGATTTCTCACTTCTTCGGCTACTACCGCAAACCCTTTGCCGTGCTGACCGGCCCGAGCTGCTTCTACGGCCGCATTAAGGGCTAGTATATTGGTTTGGAAAGCAATTTCATCAATTACCTTGATTATCTTGGAAA
>JAAYCZ010000260.1 GCA_012729495.1 Syntrophomonadaceae bacterium
ACCGGCTTCAGCCCTTATAAAGATGAGATCATCGAACTCTGCATCGTTCTGTTTCGTGTGGATCATCACGGTTTGGCTGAGATTGTGGAGGAATATACTGGTCTGCGCGAACCGGTCAATGGGATTAATGCCGCCGCTGCCCGGGTCAACGGGATCGGCTGGGCAGACGTCTGCGGCCGGGATTTGGACTATCAGCGGGTGAACGAACTGATTGGGCGGGCGGATTTTTTCATTGCTCACAATGCTTCTTTTGACCGCAGTTTTGTTACTCGTTTATTTCCGCAGGCTGCCTATAAGCACTGGTATTGCTCCATGTCGGGGATCAATTGGCGCGGCAAGGGATACCCCAACCGCCGCCTGCAGGATCTGCTTACCTGGCATGGGATCCGGCCGGACCGTCAGCATCGGGCCGCCGACGATGTTCGGGCGACGCTGGAGCTTTTGAATTACTGTCAGAGAAATGGTCAAACCTATCTGGCCGAGTTGCTGGCAAAGAATTTAGCTAAAGGAATTTGAATAACTTTGGGGCACACCCCAGTTTATTGGACCCAAGTTATTTAATATCTTATAAATTTATGCCATCGAATGGATTACCAGCCATATGCTAAAGCAAGAAGCCAAACCTATATTTCGTACCCTATGATTGGCCTTTGGGATCACAAATATAAAACAGCGGCGTGTTTTCTACTGTCTGTACAGAAGGGCAGCGGGGGATGTGTTTTGTTTTTGCGGAGAAATATGTCCTAATGTTTTTTTCTCCCTAACCAGCAAAAATAATTCATGTAATTGCTTATGACAACATAGTGTCACAAAAGCTTAGTAAATTGTAATAGGGAAAGGCAGACAAACAAAAAAGACCAATTAATAAAACTAAATACGGAGGTGCAGCCATGCAAAATGATTTTTGGAATCTTGATGCTCTGCTTAAAGAACTGGAAACAAATTTTATGACCATGGCGGAATTGGAAAGAGCCGGCAGAAATGATGAATTAATTATCCGCAAGGGACCCTGGGGATACGATTACAAATTTCAGCATAAGTATCCAGAACATCCGATGTCCGGCGGACGTTATATCAGGATTAGAGCTGCCGACGGGGTCAGAGATCTGGCCAGAGACCGCAATGAACCTTTTGCGGCAGAAGTACTGGAAAAGTTACACCTGTCTTTGTTTGACTGCTGCGCCACGGTGCGGCTCTCTATTGCCGAAGCCTTGTATCATGCCGGCGACAGCAGTTCCATCCCGTTTTTAAAAGAATTGGCCGAATATGAAATGGAATCCAATATGGTGAAGCTGCAGACGTCTGATACCATTCGAAAATTGGAGCGGTTATATCTGAAGTAAGACGTTAGATCCAATAAGCAATCTGTTTTAATGGAAAAATGGCAATCCGAACTGATTTTGATAATGGGAAACCAGGCCACTCCTATCTATCCGGTTCAAAAAGGTTTAGAATAATTTGGGGTTTAGTAACTTTAGGTCTGACCCCAAGTTATTCAATGATACAAAATTGTATTATTAAGGTGAAACATACATGACACTGTTTCTAAAACCGGAGATCTGATCTATCTCGGGGCCGCTGAGCCCGCTTTCGGAGAATCATATAGAATCAACAAAAATATTTTGATAAAAGGATGAGAACACATGTTTAAAAAGAAAAATCTGACTTTCGTTTTAGCGATTCTTATATTGGGAATCTTTGTTGGTGCTGTTCAGGCTGCATCGCCGACAGTGGTTTTAAACGGCCAACAGCTGACTTTTGATGTGCCGCCGGTGATAGATGACGGGAGAACATTGGTACCGCTGCGGACTATTTTTGAATCTTTGGGGGCTGATGTTAACTGGGATGTTAGTACCAGTACGGTTACAGCCAAGCGGGATAATACAACAATCAGTCTGCAAATAGGAAATGCAACCGCTTATAAAAATGGGTCCGGGATAAAACTCGATGTCCCGGCCAAACTGGTTGAGAACCGAACCATGGTACCGCTGCGTTTTGTCAGTGAAGCCCTGGGCTGCAGCGTGAGCTGGAACCCGACCAATTATATAGTTGAAATTACCAGCTATACTTCTGGCAGCGCCCCGCCGGTCGGATACATGAAAGCCAGTATTATTGATGTTGGCCAGGCCGATTCCATCCTGATCCAGCTCTCCTCCGGCGAAAACATTTTGATTGATGCCGGGAAAGATGGTACTCCGGTCATACGTTATTTGCAGGCTAACAAAGTCAGCCGCATCGACGATCTGATTATAACCCACCCTCACGCAGACCATATCGGCGGGATGGACGATGTAATCCGGGCTTTTGACATTGGTCAGGTTTATATGCCGCAAATAACCAACACCACTGACGAATATAACGAAATGATTAGTGCCATTAATGCCAAGGGTTTGAAAATTACTCCTGCCAGAGCCGGCGTTTCTATCGATGTAGATTCCCCGTTCAAAGGAGTATTCTTAGCCCCTATATCCGCCAGTTATGATGACCTGAACAATTACAGCGCCGTGCTGAAACTAACCTATGGTCAGGATTCTTTTCTGTTTACCGGGGACGCTGAGGAATATTCGGAATTGGAAATGCAAAATTCCAAGTATGATCTGCAGGCTGATTTAATTAAAATCGGCCATCACGGCAGCACCTCGTCTTCAACATATTCCTTTCTGAAAGCCGTTAATCCTGAATACGCCGTAATTTCGGTTGGGGCAGACAATGATTACGGCCATCCATCAGATCGGGTTATTTCACGCCTGAATTCTATAGGCACAAAAATCTACCGCACTGATGAGCAGGGTACAATCATTGCCACCAGCGACGGAACCAATATAACCATAAATACCGCGCCCAGCATAGCACCAGATCAGCAAGCTCCATCGACCAGCCCCGAGAAGTATATCGGTAATAAAAATAGTAAAAAGTTTCATCTGCCCAGTTGCCAGTCATTACCGGCCGAATATAACCGGGTTTATCTTAACAGCCGGGAAGAGGCAATCAGCAAGGGTTATGAACCCTGCGGGAATTGTAAACCGTAGAATAACTTAGGATCATCCATTCATAATTTCTCTCGCCATTACGTACACTATGTACATAATGGGAAGCAAGGGGACGGTTCTTTTGCTTCCCCGAAAACAAGGAAGCAAAAGAACCGTCCCCCCGCTTCCGAAAATCACTTTTGAAGATACTTGACGGTTTGAATCATCTTCTGATCATGCGAGCCTTTTACCAGGATAGTCGAACCCGGCTTTACAATATTCTTTAAATGCCTGTGCAGTCTCTGCCTGGTTAAGGAGTGCTTGACATTTTGGCGGGGAAAGCCATGGACAATCGCCTCGTTGCCAATGAGCCGGGCTTTTTCTCCGTAGGTTAGTAGATTAGTCACATTCCTTTTCGCCAAGTGTCGGCCTACTTCTTTATGACCTCTTCTTGAATACTTTCCCAGCTCGGACATATTCCCCAGAACGGAAATATTTTTAGTGTGACCAACGTGGCTTAACACATCAATCGCTGCTTTCACCGAATTAGGATTAGCATTGAAAGTATCGTCAATCAGCAGGCTGCCGCTTTTAAGCCGGTAAATCCTCAGCCGGTGGGGTGGCCGGGGGTAACTTTTCAGCCCTTTTTTAATTTCTTCGGGGCTAAATCCCAACTGGTCGGACACTGCTATGGCAAAGAGAGCATTGTAAACGTTGTGTTCGCCGAAAATGGGGATAAATATATCGTGTCGATTTTGATTCAATTGTACATTAAAGGTCATGCCATGCTTAATGTATCTTACGTTTTCGGCTTTATAATCTGCATCGTGGTTAATACCTACTTTAATTATTTTTCCTCTGAAATGACCCATATTTAAGCGCCGGGAGTTGCGATCATCAGCATTAAGAAACAGTTTTCCGGTCGGTTTCATATTTTTAATAATATCGGATTTGGCTTTTATGAGTGCCGCAATTGAGCCGCCTACATTGCCGATATGTGCAGTACCTACCATGGTTACTATCGCCATGTTGGGTTGAATTATATGACAGCTTTGGCGCAGATGCCCCGGGTATGACATGCCAAATTCCAAGACTGCGGCCCGGTGATATGGCTTGATTTGGCTGGCGTGTTTCATCATGTGCTGGCGGTTGTTTCTATTTGCTGCCGACTTGTATATTTTCCAACGTGTTTTCAGTATCGAGGCAATCATTTCCTTGGTGGTAGTTTTCCCCGAACTCCCCGCTACCGCTATTACCGGTTTTTTTAATTTGAGCGTTTTCAATAAAAATCCTCCCAATAATTTGAGGTCAGACCCCAAGATATAAAAGTAATATCTTCCATATAATATGCTTTGGTTTTTTGCTTGGTTATACAATAACTCAGGGTCAGACCCCAAGTTATACTTCTACCGAAAAGTGATTTTCGGGGACTGTCCCCAAAAATCACTTCACTCCTTTTCCCCAAACAGAATTACGCTAAAAAATAATGAAAGACGGATAATTATGCGGAAATGAAATGCTGGAAATGCCATTAAATAAACAACTATCGTAAAAATTTCGCTATGAAACTAATTTCACAATGTGTGCCCTGACTGACTCACATTAAGACAGATTGACGCATCGTCCAAAAATATTCGCAGCAATGTGTCGATTTGGCACTTGTGTTTTTTCAACCCGCAAATTGATCATATCATGTCAAAAATTAAACATATAAAGACTTTGATCTGGATAGTTGAATGGTGTGTATGATCTGGCACAGCATTTGCGATTATATATAGAGAGACAATCCATATGCTTGATCCCCAGGCTTCCAGGAGGGGAGGAAAGCCCGGATTTGGCAACCGGAAAACTGAAATATATTATGTGATATTACGGATCATAATGTGATTGTTTGAGACCGCACAGTAATTATTTAAGCAAGGAAAGAGAGGTGAAAACCGGCGCATTTGGCTGGTCAGCGGCGCTTACAGGCAGGCTGATCAGCAATAGAGAAAATGCTGCCGGGAAATAATGGCGGGAAAACATGTACAAATGTACAAGGACAAATTAATCAGTGCTGAGGATGCAGCAAAGTTGGTACAACCGGGATTTATGATCGATATAGGATTGTTTAACGGCAAATCAGTAGAATTTGTCAGAGCTCTGGCCGATCGCAAAGAGGAACTGAGTGATATTATGATGCTGACCTCGGTGACCATGCCTCCTATTCCCGAAGTCCTCACCAAGGATCCCATGGGCGAAGTGTTCACCTACATGGATTATCACTTCAGCCCCATCAGCCGGATATTGCAGGAGAAACGCCCCAATGTTTTCTACAATCCCACCCAGTTTGGCGAATCGGAAAACTGGTTCGAGCTGAAGTATGAAGACCCGGACAAGATCGGTACGCGATTCCGTGACATGATGGTCACCCGCGCCACTCCCATGGATGAAAACGGATATTTCAATTTTGGTTTGAACAACGGCGTCACCTATGAGCTGTTGACCACCTCCAAAATTGCCATCGTGGAAACCTGCCAGGACATGCCTTGCTGTTATGGCGGCACCCGGGAGAGGATTCATATTTCCCAGATCGATTATGTGATTGAGGGTGGCCCGAATTCCACCGTGGCGCAGATGCCGGCGGCCCAGCCGACCGAGATCGACAAACAGATTGCCACCCATGTACTGGATCATATCCGCGACAACTGCACGATCCAGCTGGGGATCGGCGGCATGCCCAACGCCCTGGGCAGGATCATCAACGAAACTGATCTGAAAAACCTGGGCGGACATACGGAAATGTTGGGCGAGGCTTACATGGACATGATCGAGTCCGGTAAAATGAACAACACCAGGAAAACGCTGGATCGGGGCAAAACCGTCTACACCTTCGCTGCCGGCAGCAAGGAACTGTATGACTGGATGGATCGAAACACTTCGCTGGCTTCCTACAATGTGGAGTATGTCAACAACCCGCTCAACCTGGCCAGCATCGACAACCTAATCTCCATCAATCAAGCCCTGGAGGTCGATCTTTATACTCAAATCAGCGCAGAGAGTACAGGCTACCAACAGATTTCCGGCAATGGCGGAATGCTGGACTTTGTGCTGGGTTCCTTCTATTCCAACGGGGGACGCAGTATCATCTGCCTGCCTTCCACCCATACCGACAAGAGCGGTAATATAAACTCAAACATCGTACCTTTTTTCAATGAAGGTACAGTCATTACAATCCCGCGCCAAAGCTGCAATATCATCGTCACGGAATACGGCTGGGTTTCCCTGAAAGGTGACAGCACCTGGCTGCGGGCGGAAAAGATCATCTCCCTGGCCCATCCCATGTTCCGCGACGAATTAATCAAGGAAGCGCAAAAACGCAAACTCTGGCGCCGCACCAACAAAATCAGCTAAAGTGATTTTCGGGGACAGTCCCCAAAAATCACTTTCCCCTGCAAATAGGTAAAAAAATCCCTGGAATTTTATCCAGGGATTTTTTGTGAGGTTTACTGGATTTCGATACGGTAATTGTAAGGTGTTGCCGGTTTGGCTTTGGGAAGCACAATTTTTAATACACCGTCTTTGTAATCTGCCTTGATGCCCTCGCTGTCGATGTTTTCTACATAGAATCTGCGGCTGATGGAGCCCTGTTTAAAAATTTCTTGACGACATGCTGCCTGACTTAATAGTCATGCAGCTTCTTTGAATATTCGATAGCCTGCATCCTTTACCCGCCGGTCTGTATGGCGTTTGGGGGCGGCAGGGATATGGCTGGATTGGCCGGGGAGGCATAAATATTGCCCGCGGATACCAGATAAATAATATAACGCATTTGCGGATTGACCTGCAGCCGACTTGTTCAGTTTGCATATATTCAACCAGTATTTTGGGCTGGTATGCCTCCAGTTTTTCGTATTCATACGTGCAACAGTCCTTCAAGGCGATAAAGGTACAAAAGGGCACGCAATTCAGCAGTACATGCACTGGCTGGCAGAGGGAATCTACCGTATATAGTATTTCCTGCTCGAGGTGCCCTTTAATGAATACCTTTTTCCCGGTGGGGCTGTTAATTAGTTTGCGTGACTCCAGCTCTGGTGTTGCTTTAACGTCAATGATTTTGAGCATATTGGGTTTATAGTCAGACAGCTCGATGCATTCATCAACCGTAAACTGAGTGCTGCAAAAAATATCGCCGGCCGGGGGAAAAAGGGCTGGGTTGCAGGTATATTCAATGATCCGCTTCATCAACAATGCCCCTTTTTGCCATAATGTTTACAGTTCGGATCACAGCAATCGCTTTGGCTGTCACAATGTTTCGGAGGATGAGGCGGATAGGGCGGATGAGGCGGACAAGGCGGACAGGGATGACAGCTATGGCATTTTGAAGAAAACTCCCGGCAATAAAACCGGGTGATTTTTTCGAGCTTTCTGAGCAGGAGCCATTCTTTCATGATTACTGTTTCCAGGGTTTCATTTACGACGGTATTGAAATCCATCAGTACCTCCGCCGGAGTACAAGCGGATATATGACAAACAAACTTTTGAATTTTTTCTGCTTCTGCATTGAGCAAATGTGACAGAGCCATTTCTTCCAGGGCGATGGATTCCAGCAAATCAATGGTTGTTTGGTAAATATTGGGACGATGAGGCTGGGGCGGGATTACTGGCATACTCAATTTTATACATCCCCTTTCGGGTATTTGTTTTTATTTCTATATGATATTCAAACATACGGATTATGGTTAAAAACCGCTGACAAAATAATTGGGTTATCCGGCAAACAGATGAATGCCAGATAACCCGATAATGTAGATATATTATTCAGGGGTAGTGTCAGGGGGTATATCAAGGATTTCTTCGAGTTTAAACTGCAGCAGCATCTGATTTTTGAGAACGGCTTGCAGGGTTCGTCTTACTTCCCGGTTAATTGTAATCAGACCTTCAAAGGATGGCGCGGTTAAGGATATACCTGGTAATGTCCCTAATGCAGCCTGCAATTTCTCGCCTTCAGCATTAATAATATGGGCTAAACCCAGTTCTTCCAGGGCTACCGAGGCCAGGAGCAGATTGATCACCTGAGATCTGTCAATGCTAATGGTTGGAGCAATTTGTGGAATTGTTGGAAACGACATTGTTATAATCCCTCCTTTTTACTTTAGTCAATAATAACTTATGGAATTTAAATGCAATTTGTTCCTCTTAAAAGACTTATAACGTCATTTTCCATTTGTTCCTGACAAAGATCGATAAAAGCACGGGCTCTGAAGCTGCCGGCTCCTTTTATGGTTAAATAATTCAGATTATCTTCGCCCATTTCAAGGCATTCCCGGAAACATGCCAATGCTTCCCGGTACATTTGTTGGTGGTAGAGAATAACTCCCATATAGAATTTTAAATCCACATAATCAGGAAACATGGTGACGGCTGATTTGATGCCCGGCCATGCCCCCTCAAAGCTGCCTGTCTCGATTAAAATGGAGTACTTCAGACTGTAGAGCATCGAGGGCGGAGGGATCATCCCTTCGTTTATAAATTGGATTATGCTTTGATTGACATGCTCAAAGGCTTTTAAGTATTCCTGATTCCGGTAATATTCGGTGGCCAGATAATAATGGGTCCAGGCATGACTCTTTTCTTCTTTTAATTCCCGCAATAACATATTTACATTACGCCTGAACTTTTGCTTGTTTTCAATAATGGCGTTCAAATAGCCGTAATGATAAATTTCCAGATTCAGAAACCCTACCCGCTCTTTTTCATAGGCAGAGCTAATATTCATCCATTCATGGATCTTGTTTTCAAACCGAAAGCCCATATGGTTTCTGAAAAAACGCGGCTGGGCTATTTTGGCGACTTGATCATGATCAACCTTTTCCCCGTAAAAATTAATTAAGGGGACCGAAAGCGCGTCATAATCATCAAACAGGGTTGGGTTATTCAAGCCATCCCGGTTGCCCGGTGCGATTTCTTCATCTGCATCCAGCCACAGAACCCAGTCTTGGTTGGCTTTATCCAGGCCAAAGTTGCGGGCCGCGGCAAAATCGTCCTGCCAGGGAAAAGGGAAGACCAGGGCACCATAGGTGCGGCAGATTTCTATGGTTTTATCATTTGATCCCGTATCGACAATGATCATTTCATCGACCAGATCTTTGGCACTGTCCAGGCATCGGGCTATATTATCTTCTTCATCCTTGACGATCATGGTCAAAGAGAAACTATGTCGGCGGTATCTTTCACTCAAAAGCTCACCCCCTCATACAATAAAATCAAAGTAAATTTCTTACCTAAATAATATGTATTTGGAAATGCAGGTGTGTTTTGTCGCTGCTGGCGCCTGATACCCCGCTGTTTGCTTCTTGTGATCTGACAATTGAATGGCAGGAGTGATTTGATGACCAAGACAATCAAAGTGTTGTTGGGATCGCCGATCCGCCAGAAGACTGAAATATGGCAGCATTTCCTGCAGAGTATCAGACAATTAAATTCCGGCGATTTGCTGGAGGTTGATTATTTCTTTGTCGATGACAACATTGGGGGGAATTCAGGCCAGTATAATCTGTATGAAGGCGCTGCGGAAGAAAACCTGAATATCTGCCGGCTGGCTGATCTGAACCGGCTGGAGGAATACCTGGCCGGTCATAAACAATAACAAATTATGGAATCGTGCATAAACTATTATGAGATCAAATTAAATCAAAAGGATGTGGTTAAATATGTCGTTTCCGACGATTCCGCAGATAACCCCAACCATCAGTATCAACCGGATTCAAGTGGTCAATCTGCTGCTGGCTTCCATCGCTCTGGAGGAAATAGGATTGGCGCATATCATTAATGCTGAAGGGGAGAAAATGCAGGCTGCCTTGGGAACCCTGTCGGGTTTATCCGCAACTGCGTCTTCCTTTACCGGTCTGATATCAATAGACCGCGAAGTTAGACGCACCCTGGAAACAGTATTAAAAAATCAGATGCTGCTGCAGTTTAAACTGGAGGAAATCCTTGATATTCCCGGAGGATCACCTCCGCCTCGACCCTCTACATTTGAGTCTGTGGGATCGGCCTGGTCGGTGGGAGAGGACTTCGGAACCGGTAATGCCCAGTATACGACTTTGGAAAGTGACGAAAACGAAAAAACCGTCGCGCTTGGATTGGGACATGATCATATCCCCATAGGAACCGTGCATATGCAGCGGCAGGGAAATTTCCTGGCGGTGACCTATACCACTGATTATCCCTATTATATGGATGAGGTACAACTATATGTCAGCAATGAAGCACCAGAAGATAGCAATCCGGGCGGTTTTACGAACAAGCATAAGGTCACCGATCCCGATGATTATTTTAACACCTATACCTTCATGGTGGACGTAACTGCTTATGCCGGGGATATGCTTTATATTGCCGCTCATGCCCATATCTATAAAGGTATAATTTAGAAAGTATCGGCTGACATTACCACATCATGTTGCGCTCGGCTTCGCTGCGCAGCCAGTCGCGGAAATTGGGATGGGCGATGTTGATCAGTTCTTTGATCCGCTCTCTGACCGAGCGCCCTCTGAGGCTGGCGATGCCGTACTCGGTGACCACATAATCCACGTCTATACGCGAGGTGGTTACAGTCGCGCCGGGCTGCAGCTGGGGCACGATGTGGGAGATGGTATCGTTACGGGCGGTAGACATAAAAGCGATAATTGATTTGCCGCCCGGCGAGTACTGGGTTCCCTGGACAAATTCCTTATGTCCGCCGGTTCCGCTGTAGTGCCTGCTGCCGATGGATTCGGCGCAGCACTGGCCGGTAAGGTCCATTTCCAGGGCGGAGTTGATGGCCACCATTTTATGGTTTTTGCCGATGACGCGCGGGTCGTTGACTACGCTGCCGCGATGGAACTCGACAGCCAGGTTGTTCTCAAAAAAATCATAAAGACGTTTGGTGCCCAGGGCGCAATCAGCTACAAATTTATCCTTCCAGAGGGTCTTTTTCCGGTTGGTCAGTGCTCCGGCTTCAAAAAGATCGAGCAATCCTTCGCTGAACATCTCGGTGTGCACGCCCAGATCTTTCTTTTCGGTCAGGCAGCCGGTCACGGCCAGGGGAATGCTGCCAAACCCGATCTGCAGGGTGGACTCGTCCTCAATCAATTCAGCCACATAGGCGCCGATGAGACGCTCTTTGTCGCTCAGCGTGATTTCCGGCAGGGTCGGGATTTCCCGGTCGGTTTCGATAATGTAATCGATTTCGGAGATATGCACCAGGGTATCGCCGCTGGTGCGGGGCAGGTTGGGATTGACTTCGAGGATTGACAGACGCGCGTTTTCCAGCAGATCTTTTTCATAGACGGTATCCACAGACAGGGTAAGATAGCCGTGTTTGTCCATGGGGGAGGCGCAGCCCAGGAAAATATCGGGTTTACGTAAAGCCATACGGCTGGACATGCTGCGGTGCAGTTCCAGGGGAACATATGATACGGTTCCATGCGGGTGGGCCTTACGGGCGCCGCCGGTATAGAACCAGCTATTAAACAGAAAATGCCCCTTCATTGCGGGGTTCATAAAGAACTCGTATTCATTCATCAGCAGCGCCGTCATCACCGACACATTTTCTACCCGGTCCTTGATGGTGTGCAACTGACTGAGCATGGTTACCGGTTCACAGGCGGTCAGTGAGCAAACTATTTCCTGGCCGCTTTGGATTTGGTTTAAGGCTTCTTCAACACTTACAACTTTACGTTGGTACATTTCTTTACAATTCATCCTGTCACCCCATGAAAAAATTCATATACTTGCACATTATCTCATAAATTGTCTTGGTTTGTAAACGGGTATCGGGGCTGCAGTTTTCAAGGGATTACACTGTTGACTTGATTCTCAGCTGGCGGTTCCTGTTGCTGGGCTAAAAGATTTTCTTCCCGGCGCTGTTTCAGCTCGCGCAGCATTTCTTCATCCCGCTGCTGCATGCTGCGCCGAAATTCTTCTTCGCGTTGTTTGTGTTCGAAGCGGAGCGGGTCTTGCGTTCCCGGCCTCTCTTTTTTATGCCGTCTGGACGTGTGCAGCCGCCCTTTTTCTTTCTCTGCCGCTGCAGCCTTGGGCTCCTGCGGTCGGCGGCCAGCGTTCTCACCGGATATTTTATTATAAAGGACAACCAAACCCAGCAGGGCAAAATAAATTGCCACCCCGCATAACAGTATGAGTGCAGCAACAATGATATCAAAAAGCATGTTTTTCCCTCCGGCAGATACTGCAAATTATGTAAATACTTCAATATAAATTAACCGTATTCCTGCTTTAGACAGTCAGGCGCTTAAAGTAATTTTTATTAAAGGTGACAAAGTGAGATGCACCGACCCTCAGCAAGACACAATTAAGAGAATTTTTTAGCGGTCTCGGACGGGGTTGGCGACAACTTCATCTTTTAGGCAATATTTACCCTTTGTCTAAATTAATGGAGTTGTCACCTTCGTCCCCTTGTCAACCTGTTTGAGTTAAAGAAATGATATCATTTATTAATATTTGCAGGAATTTCTATAGTATTTAGAGAATAACGGCAAAAAGAATGAAAATTCAGAAAATAATGTTCAGTTGGGGGGCTGTTTATTGAACCCACTACCGGATAGTCAAAAAGAACTGATGGCAGAACTGATTGAGCTCAGGCAACGCAATACGCAACTGGAATCGTACAATCTGAAGCTGCTGCAAGCGAATGGGAAATTAAAAGAAGCTAATAATTATCTGGTGAAAAAGTTCTCCCGCCAGACGTTGGAACTATTTCATCAGCAGCAAAGGTTGTTTGACGTTATGGATACCCTGCCGGTAAACATTGCTTTATTTACCCCGGAATATCAAGTTGCTTTTTGTAACCGTACTTTTCGTAATAGATACGGTGATGCGCAGGGCCACCGCTGTTATGAATATATTAACGGCCGGGATAAACCCTGCGACTTCTGTCAGTCCTTTACGGTGCTGGAAACCGGCCGGCCACATCAGTGGGATTTGGTTGCCAAGGACGGTAGTTATTTAAATATTTATAATTTCCCCTTTACTGATGTTGATGGTTCAACGTCGGTACTCGAGATGAGCATTGACGTCACGGAAAAGAAAAAAATGGTGGAAGAACTGCGCCAATCCGAGGAGCGCTTTCATAATATCTTTCAAAAAAACCCTGACTTGAAAGCCATAGTAAGGATGAAAGACAACATTATTCTGGATGTTAACCAGAAATTTTTGGATTGCCTTGAATATAGCCGGGATGAGATTATGCATATGGATATTTTAAAACTTGGAATTTTGGACAATGATTTGGATTTGGCCAGATCGGCGCTGCTGGAACTAGAGGAGAATAATGAGGTAAATCTGGCGGAGTTAAAATTAAGAACCAAAATGGGGAAGAACATTATAGTGTCTTCGTCAACCGTCACGATGAACCTGAATGGTGAGCCTTGCCGGGTAACCCAGATGCGGGATATTACCCAGGAAAAGAAACCGGAAGCCGAAATGGAGAGGCTTGACCGCTTAAACATGATCGGGCAGATGGCCGCCAGCATCAGTCACGAGATAAGAAATCCCCTGACATCAGTACGGGGATTTTTACAGATGCTGCGCAGTCTGGAAAGATTTGACGAGGAGGCTGAATATTTCGATATTATGATCGATGAGATTGACCGGGCCAACCAAATCATCAGCGTATACCTAGGCATGGCCAGGGATAAATTGCTTATTTTGAACCCGGTTTCACTCGATGCGATTATAAAATCCATTTTTCCGATGATCTTATCGGATGCCAACCACCGCGAGATCAATATCGTTCTAGAGTTAGGCAGCCCGCCTGTACTCCTTTTGTACGAGAATGAAATCCGCCAGCTGATTTTGAATCTGGTCCGCAATGGTATGGAGGCTATGACTTCCCACGGGAATCTCACCATCGGCACCTTGGTGCAAGGTGGTGATGTGGTGCTTTTTATCAGGGATCAAGGCCCCGGTATAGCTCCGGAAGTTGCCGACAAAATGGGAACTCCATTTTTAACCACCAAAGAGTCAGGTACCGGTCTGGGGCTGCCGGTTTGCTATAGTATTGCCGCTCGTCACCAGGCCCGCATCGATTTTGAAACCGGCCCGAACGGCACGGTTTTCTTCGTCAGATTTCCTTTGACAACCATTTAACCTGCAGGCCCGGCTAGATAACCTTGGCGATTACGGGGATGCCATCCTGTAGCTTTTCTGGGAAGTTGCCGCGGTTAATAATAGCATCCGTATCATTGTTGAAGATTATCAACCCGGAAAGGCCAACGACTCGCATAGGAAATATTGACATTAATACGATACATAAAAGATTATCTTGTGCTATTATTTAGGTAAAAGCATCATGGAAAGGATGGGTAAGTATGGAAAATATCTGCCTAAATCCTGTAGGTCATGTTGTTTCTTCGGTGGAGAGCACGCGAGAAATGCCGGCCGGCGGCGTACCGGCTGCCATTGAGATCCTGCCGCAGTATGAATCTGCCCTGCTTCGTATAGAAGAGAACTCACACATTTGGGTCCTGTCCTGGTTTCACCAGTCGGAACGCAGCAAACTGGTTACTTCTCCCGGGGTCAATCATGACCTGCCCGAATACGGAGTTTTTGCTTTGCGCTCGGCCAGCCGTCCCAATCCTATTGCCATTTCTCTGGCCAAACTGCTGCGTCGGGAGGGTAATCGCCTGATCCTGGAGAAACTTGATGCGGTAAACGGTACACCGGTAATTGATATAAAGCCTTATTTTGAAAACGACATCATATTTTCTCCAAAAACTTCCTATATACCTGGCAAAAACCGCGAATATCGTCAGAATCAAATGCTGCGCCGGGCCCTCGCCCATCATCAGGAGGAATGTCTGCATCTGCAGCTGGCGGTGCGCATGGCGCTGGTGGCGGAAGAGGTATTTGGTCATCTCAATAATCCAGATCTGATTGTTTCGGTGCGCGGCTCGGACTGCCTGGCTGACACCATCCAGGGTTTGAGCCGGGCCCGTCTGGCCAACCCGCCCCGCTTTTCATACGTACCTTCCACGGCCTTACAGCAGACCAACTGGGATCTGGCCGACAAGGGCACCTTGACTCTGACCTGGCTTGGTCAGACGGATATCATGGAGCTTGAGGATGAAGAGTTTTTAAATATTGATTTTGAAAATTAGAACAAGAATTCATATCATCAAATGCGCTTACATTATCAGGAAGGATCATCGGAATGAGAATTACTGATAGTATCGGAAAATGGATTAATTCGCTAAAGAAACCTCTAATATTGCTCTATTTATCCCTGACTATTATCAGTATTGCCGGGTCATTTTTTATTGCTTATACCTACCTTCATTCTTTAGCTAGAAGCAAAACCGAGGCCGTCAATCTGGTGATGACTTTCGAGGCCTTTATAACCCCTGAAATCATCAATCACCTGAAGGCATCTCCCGCTGATATTGAAAAACCTGAATATAAACAGTTGAAACATGAATTGACAAAAATTGCAGAAAACAACGATGCTATTCGCTTTGCTTACATATTCCTGCAGCGGGATGGCCGTGTTTATTTTTTGGCTGATTCAGAGCCTCCCGATTCACCGGCGTATTCTCCGCCCGGCCAGGAATTGATCGGCTTTTCCCGCAGTGACTACGATAAACTGGCTTCAGGGCAGACCATTATTTCACCGTTGGTTCAAGACAAATGGGGCACCTGGGTATGTGCAACCGTTCCGATTCAAGACCCGCTAACCGGCGAGCTAATAGCCGCTTGTGGTATCGATTATCCTGCCGTTACTTGGTATGCCGAACCTTTGAAGCATACTGCCTATTCAGCTATTTTTGTCATCGGCCTTTTCTTTATATTTATTGCCTATTACCGCAAACTTTTAAGCAATGAAACACTCCGCCAGGAAAGGGACAAACTGGAAATCATGACCCGTAAATTGAGCGAGAGTGAAGAATTGTTCAGGAAAGTTTTTGAAAAAGCACCGATTGGGATCGCGATTGTAAACAATTTTCGGTTTATATCTATCATGAATCCAGAATTCGAGAAAATTGTTAGCCGCACCCCGGCTGAACTGGCCGCCATCAATTGGACGGAAATGACCCATCCGGAAAACCTGCAAGAAGATTTACAGAAGTTTGAGCAGTTTAAAGCGGGATATATCGACGGATATGAAATGAACAAGAGATTTATAAAGCCGGACGGTACAACGGTATGGGTGAAAATGATCATAGCCCCGCTGACTTATCATGAGTCAGGTTCGGTCAGAGAGCACCTGTGCCTGATCGAAGATATAACCGAGAAAATAAATGTGATCAAGGAATTGGAGGAAAGTGAACGCAGTAAACATATGGTGCTGCTTAATCTGCCTGGCATGGCTTATCGCTGTATATATGACCGGGAGTGGTTGATCCAGTTTGTTTCCGAAGGCTGTTTAGAAATTACTGGTTACAAGGCGGAAATCTTGCAGCATAACCGTGATTTGGCCTTTTATGATATCATTGTACCCGAATACCGGGAAATCGTACGAAAAGAATGGGGCCGGATAATTGCAGAGAAGACCGCATTCAAATTCGAGTATCCGATCATAACTGCATCAGGTAAAATCAGGTGGGTTTATGAACAGGCGCAACCGAATTATAATCAATTTGGCAGGGTGGAATCCGTGGATGGCCTGATTATCGATATCAGTAACCGCAAATTGATCGAGAATAAGATATTATATCTGAACTACCATGATTTCCTGACCGGCCTTTATAACCGGCGTTTTTATGAAGATGAAAAACTCCGCCTGGATAATGAGGAGAATCTGCCGTTATCGGTGATAATCGGTGATATAAACGGTTTGAAACTGATCAATGATTCCCTTGGCCATGAAGTGGGGGATATGCTTATCAAGGAAACCGCCCGCATTTTGTCGGAGTGCTGCCGGAAAGGGGACATCCTGGCCCGGACCGGCGGTGACGAGTTCACCATCCTGATGCCGCGTACCAGCCACGAGGAAGCCATGACAATATATATGATTATTCAACAGGCATTCATCGACGAAGCGATGATAAATGAAAATAATTATATGAATATTTCGCTGGGATATAATACCAAAGAAAGAATGTCAGAGAGTCTGAATCAAGTCATTAAACTGGCTGAAGACAACATGTACAAACATAAATTGCTGGAGCATAAAAGCTCGCACAGTGCCATTATTGCGACGATGAAATCAACCATGTTCAACATTAGCCATGAAACCGAGGCCCATGCCGACCGGCTGGCGGAGATGGCACGCAAAATCGGCGCCAAAATGGGGCTATCGCGGACGGAAATGGATGAACTGGAGCTGCTGGCCACGCTGCATGATATCGGCAAACTGGGCATCGACAGAAGTATATTGAATAAAGCCGAACCGTTGAATGAAGCAGAGTGGAATGAAATGAAAAAACACACTGAAATCGGCTATCGTATCGCCATGTCCACCCAGGAATTGGCGCCCATAGCGGAGTATATTCTGTGTCATCATGAACACTGGGACGGGATGGGCTATCCCCATGGCCGCAAGGGAGAAGAAATCCCGCTGCTTTCCCGTATTCTGGCGGTGATTGATGCGTATGACGCCATGACGGAAGACCGGGTTTACAGGAATGCTTTATCCCGGGAAGCGGCACTTGAAGAAATAAGGAAAAATGCCGGTACCCAATTTGACCCCCGCATTGTGGAAATATTTTTGAGTGAGTGATTTCAGCCCTTGATATTTTTGCAATATCGGCCGGTTGCTCTTGCTGTCCGGCGGCAACAGTATTATTATATCTTACATTAATAATATGTTACCATAGGCTTTAAAGGGGGAATTAATGTGCGTTTTTGGCTGACCGCCGCCGCTGTCCTGATCCTGGATCGTATCAGCAAATGGTGGATCATGGAAAATATGAATGTGGGAGATTGTTGGGCCTTAATCAGCGGTTTCATCAATATCCGTTATATTCACAACGAAGGTGCGGCATTCGGAATCCTGCAGGGACGCAGCCTTTTGTTCATGCTGATGGCCGCTATAGTAATTGTCGCAACGATTTATTTTATATATAAATATAATCTGCCGGCCCTGGCTCATTTTTCCCTGGGACTGATCGTGGGTGGTGCGTTGGGTAATCTGATCGACCGTATCATTTACGGCTCGGTGGTTGATTTTATCAGTGTCGGTTGGTTTCCGGTCTTCAATATCGCTGATTCGGCTATCGTCTGCGGTGGAGCCCTGCTGGTGTGGTGGATGTTTATGGACGAAACCATAAAAAGTGCTTAAATAAAGTTCATATAATCTTCATAATCGCGTTGTATCATTATTAAGCGGGGTAAAATACACCTGATACTCTGGTTTAAAAGGCGGGTAAGGTTATGACCAAAAAAGTTCTTTTGGCGGACGATGAGGAGCGGATGCGTAAACTATTAAGCGATTTCCTGAAACGCGAAGGCTATGCCATTGTGGAAGCCGCCAACGGCAGGGAGGCGCTGGATATTTTCAACCGGACTGACGATATCAGTCTGTTGATTCTGGATGTGATGATGCCGCTGCTGGATGGCTGGGAAGTATGCCGGGAAATCAGAAAAACTTCGCGGGTACCGATCATAATGCTGACGGCACGGGATCAGGAAGCGGACGAACTGATGGGCTTTGAACTGGGTGCGGATGAATATATCAGCAAGCCTTTCAGTCCGCCGATTTTGATTGCCCGGGTCAACGCCCTCATGCGGCGCACGGAGGGGAAAAACTATCCGCCGCGTACCATCGGGGGATTAGTAATCGATGAAAATGCCCACTACGTTTACGTTAACGGTGAAGTTGTCGATCTTACCCCCAAGGAGTTTGAACTGCTGCTCTATCTGGCCGACCATGAAGGACGGGCATTGAACCGTGATCAGATCGTCAATGCGGTCTGGAACTATGATTTTTACGGAGATATGCGCACGGTGGATGTACATATTAAAAACCTGCGCCTGAAACTGGGCGCAATGGGAGATTATATTCAAACCGTCCGTGGAATCGGCTACAGATTTGAGGTCAAGAAATGAAAAAATCAATTCAAACCCGCCTATTTATGATAATAAGCCTGCTGGTAACCTGCTTTGTACTTTTGTCCATGCTGATTAACAACAACTTTCTGGAGCGCTATTATATCGATCATAAAAAGGCGCAGTTGCAGCAGAACGCAAAACAGATCGCTGCTATTTACAAGGGCAATCCGAACGCTATCATCCTGGAGATGGAAAGGCTGGAAAGTAAATCTGCCCTGACCATGATCATTTTTAACAGCGATTTTGTGCTCAAGTATCCGTATTATGGAACATATGGACGTGGACAAGGCAATCTGGGCGGTATGCCCGGACCGCGCCTGGAAGGAAGGCTGGAAACGGGTCTGGCTTACATCAAGAATAACCGTGAGATGCTGGATGAACATGATGTTTTTGCCTTGACTGAAGACACCCGCCTGATGATCAATTTCCTGAATCTATTTACCAAGCTTGACAATGGAGATTATCTCATGCTCACTACACCGCTGTCGGCGATAGAGGAAAGCGCGGCTATTGCCAACCGTTTCTTCTTTTTCAGCGGGCTGGTAACGATTCTGATCGGATTGGCCGCAGCTTATTTCTTTGCCCGCCGGTTTACCCGGCCGATCCGCGGCTTGAACAGTATCGCCCAGAAGATGTCGCAGCTGGATTTCAGCGAGAAATACCCGGTAACCAGCAATGATGAGATCGGTGAACTGGGTAATAGCATCAACTCCCTGTCCGATCAGCTGGATCGGGCCATCGGTGATCTTACCCGGGCCAATCAAAAGCTGCAGGCCGATATCGAATATGAACGCAGCTTGGATGAAATGCGCAAGGAATTCGTATCCAGCGTATCCCATGAGTTAAAGACCCCCATAGCCCTGATTCAGGGCTATGCCGAGGGACTGAAACTAAATGTGATTGAGGACGAGGATAGTAAGAATTTTTATTGTGACGTTATTACCGACGAAGCCCGCAAAATGAATCTTATGGTGCGTGATTTGCTGGATCTGTCCCAGTATGAATCGGGAACATTTAAAATTGAGCGGACTGTATTTGATATTCTTACTCTGCTGGAGCGTGTTATCAGCAAATATCAACCCCTTTTTCAGGAAAAAGGAGTCGAACTGCGCCTGGATTGGGGCGGCATTGGCGATGAACTGCCGGTTGACGGAGATATAATGCGCATTGAGCAGGTGCTGGTCAACTATATTAATAATGCGCTGAATTATATGGATGATAATCGGAAGTTGTCCGTTTCACTTCACATCGGGGAGGATAAAGTGCGTATAAGTGTATATAATTCCGGCCATCCCATCGCCGAAGATAATATGGAAATGATCTTTAACAGCTTCTATAAAGTTGATAAGGCTCGAACCCGCTCCGTAGGCGGCAGCGGTCTGGGCCTTTCCATCGTACGTGCCATCCAGCAGCAGCACCATAATGCTTACGGGGTCATTAACCGCGACGAAGGGGTGGAATTCTGGTTTGAGGTTGATCGCGCCCAGGGTAAGTTTTAACCAAAAATTTTTGCTAAACTTCATTTACTTTTCATTAAAACTTCATATTTAATGTCTAAACTAAAACCATACCAAGTAGATGAGATTTTCGCATATCGACTTTTACCGAAAACGTGTTTGTTTAATTGTTGCGTCAACAAGACCGATGGGCTGTTATGATCATCAAGGCACTTGGTGGTGAAATTCAAATTATGCGAAGCTCTCAAATATTTTTAAAGAAAGGATGTTAGATATGAATAAAAGACCCTGGTTAAAAAGAGTTGTTAGTGCGACATTGTTAGGCGGCTTATTGCTGGGTTCGGTTGGAATTGCATATGCAGCCGACAGTGATACGGTTGCAACCGCAGCAAACAATGTAAAATCCAAAATACATTCGATGATGCCGGGAGGACGCGGGCACGGCCACGGCCCAGGCATGATGGGCGGGGAAATGGGTCTGGGTATGAACCTTGATCTGGATGTACTGGTGAAGGATGGCGTTATCACCAGTGATGAATCCGCTGCCATCCAGGCTAAAATTGACACCTTAAAAGCCGAACGCCAGGCGGAAAGGGATAAAATCCAGGCCATGACTGCAGCAGAACGGCAGGCCTATTTTGAATCCAAAAAAGCTGAAAATGATAAAAACATGAAAACCGATTTCCTGACCACCCTGGTAAATGAAAAAATAATCAGCAGCGACAAGGCTGAGGCAATCCGCACAGCCCAGCAAGCCCAACGTCAGGGAGAAATGCAGAGCAAGCTGACCGCAGACCTGACCACTTTGGTTGATGACGGTACCATTACTTCCGGACAGCATGATGCAATTCTGGCCGCACTGCAGGAGCAGCAAAAACAACGTCAGGCGGAAATGGAAAAAGTAAGAGCCATGACCGAAGCAGAAAGAGCAGCCTATTTTGAGGCAAATAAACCGGCCGGCAACAATTGCCTGGCTGATCTGGTCACAGCCGGAACCATTACCCAGGCACAGGCCGATGCTGTACGCAACGTTATCGGCGGACCCCGTGGTAACGGCAGGGGATCTGCTCCCGGAGCAACTTGCGAAAACTGCTCCAACAATAACTGTGATCGGCCAGCCGCAGCCCCCGGTCAGGGCGGTTTCGGCGGCGGCAAAGGACACGGCGGCATGGGCCGCGGTGGTATGGGCCAAGGACAGGGAGCGGCCAACAGCAGCTTCGGCCAATCCAATGCCCAGTAAATAAACCAACAACGCTTTTTCTTCCCCAAGTTCCCCCTTATAGAGGAAGGCAGATCCTGCCTTCCTCAGAGCGTTAAAAAATGTGAATAGCTGCATTATGTAAAGAAAACCGGGCTTGTGACAAGCCGCAGGCGCAGTCAGAAGCCCTGGTTGCACTTATGCTGTAAAGTGCAAAACGCCCGTTCAGTCGGCGTACTTGTTACGGGGACATTCCCCCTAAGGGGTGTGTCCCCATACCTTACCCCGCCTCAATCACGCGCTTTTTGCATGCCTTGCTCTTCACCTTTTTTGCTCGCTCTGTTGATTTAGTAATAACCCAAGCGCCTGACGTTTTGTTTATGGAATAATCAGAAATTCCATAAGTAAAGCGAAAGGCGCTTGGGTTATTTTGAAATATGTTCTATCGATAAGCTATAATAGGGACAAAACAATCGATGCGGAAAATTCAGCGAGCCAAAAGAACGATCCCAACATAGATATTAGTTTAACCTTACTATTTTTACGTTAGTTAAGAACCGTCCAAGATCACTGAAAAAGTACATGTTTTGTCATCCTTAAGGAACCGAAGGCGACGAAGCTATATTTGTGACCTTTAGGTCACATATGTAGTCCCCGTAGGGGGGATCTCAATTTAAGTTATTTTTCGATGGCCTAGAACCATCCCCGATTTGCGTTAGTATATAAATGATGTATAAAGGAGCCAGGTCATGCCTGATATTGAAACCTTGCTGGTAACCGAAGAGATGGAAGGGGAGCGGCTGGACAGCTTTGTCAGCGACAATTTGGAAGATTTGTCACGTTCAGCGGTCCAAAACCTGATCAAAGCAGGCCGAGTGCGGGTGGATGAAAAGATCGTCAAAGCCAGCTACCGGGTCAAAACCGGCGACAGCGTGCAGGTGGAAGTTCCAGAGCTGCAGGCAATCAGGCTGGAACCCCAGAATATCGATCTGCCCATCATTTATCAGGATGAAGATCTGGTCGTGGTCGACAAGCCCAAAGGCATGGTGGTACACCCTGCTCACGGCAACTGGGACGGGACCATGGTTAATGCGCTTCTCTATCATATAAAAGACCTGTCGGGCATCAACGGGGAGTTGCGTCCCGGCATCGTCCACCGCCTGGACAAGGATACTTCCGGGGTGATGGTGGCAGCCAAAAATGACCGCGCCCATCACAGACTGGCCGAACAGATCCGGGTACATAGCATCAACCGCGAATATATAGCCCTGGTGCACGGCGTTATCAAAGAAAAACTGGGCCGCATCGATGCGCCCATCGGCCGCAGCACCACCGACCGCAAGAAAATGGCAGTGGTCAAGGACGGCCGCGAAGCCATCAGTGATTATGAAGTTTTACAAAGGTATCCCAACTATACGCTGGTCAAGGTGAAACTGCTGACCGGCCGTACCCACCAGATCAGAGTCCATTTTGCCTACATCAAGCATGCAGTGGTAGGCGATCCGCTGTACAGCTCGGCGAACCGCCGCCATTTCAACCTTGATTCCCAGGCGCTGCATGCCCGATTGCTGGGCTTTGTCCATCCCCGCAGCGGCGAATATATGGAATTTGAAAGCCCCCTGCCGCAGTATTTTCAAGACATCCTCGATCAACTGAACTAGCCACCAGCCACGGGGACGGTTCTTGTGGCTGGTTCATAGTCCAAAGAAACCAGCCACAAGAACCGTCCCCGTGGCTGGTTGAAAAATAAAATTTGACATGCGGTTCAGCATTGATTAGAATTTGTTCAGAACCTTTAAGTTGGCCCCGAGAGGCTAGCAAGGAATGATAGATTTCTATGCCTGCCTCTGGCCATACGGAGCGCAGGCTTTTATATTTTTAGAGCTGACCGTAAGGAGGCTGAGAGCTTGAGACTGGAAACAAAAAAGAAATTAATGGATGAGACCGCGATCAAGCGCACCATCACCCGCATTGCCCACGAGATCATCGAGAGCAACAAGGGGGTCGAAAAAGTTGCCCTGATCGGCATCCGCCGCCGCGGGGGGCCATTGGCCCAGCGCCTGGCGAAAAAAATCGAGGAAATCGAGGGCGTCAAGGTCCCGGTCGGCATTCTGGACATAACCCTGTACCGTGATGATTTGACCACGCTGGCCTCCCAGCCGCAGGTACATCGCACGGAGGTATTTTTTGATATCAATGGCATGAACATTGTACTGGTGGATGACGTTCTGTACACGGGCAGGACGGTGCGGGCGGCACTGGATGCCTTGATTGATCTGGGCCGGCCCCGCTGCATTCAACTGGCCGTGCTGGTTGACCGGGGACATCGGGAATTACCCATCAAAGCCGACTTCGTCGGCAAAAACATACCTACCTCGCATAATGAAGTCATCGCCGTTATGGTGGAGGAAATTGACGGAACCGACGAGGTAGTAATACAAGAAATATTTTATGATTGAACCGGCCCTTTAAATCGGTACGAGAGACCGGCAAGGGAGCAGCAGTTGACAATATTGCCTTCCTTGCAGACGGATGTAAGGAAGGCTTTTTTATAGCCATAAACGAAGGAGTTGAAATGAAGTTGGAGCAGAGGAAAGACTTGCTGGGCCTGCGCGATATGAGCCGCGAGGAGATGGAACTGATTCTGGATACCGCCGTTCCCATGAAGGATATTATTAAACGGGACATAAAAAAAGTCCCCACCCTCAGGGGTAAAGCCATGGTGACTGTTTTCTACGAGAACAGTACCCGCACCCGTACTTCGTTTGAAATCGCCGGCAAATATCTGAGCGCCGATACGGTCAATCTGGCCGTTTCCACCAGCAGCGTGCAGAAGGGCGAGAGCCTGCGCGACACGATTAAAACCATCGAGGTGATGGGCTTTGATCTGATGGTAATCCGCCACAGCATGAGCGGAACGCCGCATTACGTTGCCCGCAACACCAAAATGAGAGTCATCAATGCCGGCGATGGTGCCAATGAGCATCCCACCCAGGCACTGCTGGACATGTTCAGCATCAAGGAAAATAAAGGCACCCTGGAAAACCTGAAGGTGGTGATTGTCGGCGATATCCTGCACAGCCGGGTGGCCCGCTCCAATATATACGGTTTGAGTAAATTCGGATGTGAAATCCGGGTAGTTGGTCCGGCTACGTTAATGCCGCCGGAAGTGGAAAAATTAGGGGTAAAGAGCTATTACAGCCTGGACCAGGCGCTGAAGGGCGCGGATGTGGTCAATGTGCTGCGTATTCAGCGGGAAAGACAGACTACCGGGCTGTTTCCTTCCCTGGACGAGTATTCCAACCTCTACATGCTCAGTCCGCAACGCCTGCTTCAGGCCAAGGATGATGTCCTGGTCCTGCATCCCGGTCCAATGAACCGGGGGGTGGAAATATCATCCGTCCTGGCCGATTCTAACACTGCGGTCATCAATGAGCAGGTGACCAACGGTGTAGCGGTACGTATGGCGCTGTTATACCTGATGATGGGAGGTTTAAAAGATGAAATTGCTAATTAAGGGCGGCAGGGTCATCGACCCGGCCAATGAGATAAATGACATTATGGATGTGCTGGTTGAAGACGGCAGGATCAAAGCCGTCGGTCAGGATTTAGCTGCCGGGGATGCGGAGATTATCGACGCCGCAGGCAAGCTGGTGTGCCCCGGATTTATCGATATGCATGTGCATCTGCGGGAGCCGGGATTTGAGTACAAGGAAGATATTGCCTCCGGTACCCGGGCGGCGGCAGCAGGCGGATTTACGACCGTATGCTGTATGCCCAACACCGATCCGGTCATCGATAATGCAGCGGTGGCCAGTTTTGTCCGGGAAAGGGCACGTAAAGCCGGAGTCGTTAATGTACTGCCGATCGGCAGTATCAGCAAACACCAGGAAGGCAAGGAACTGAGTGAAATGGCGGAGCTTATGGAAGCCGGCTGCGTGGCTGTTTCCGATGACGGCAAACCGGTTGATGATGCCGGCCTGATGCGCTATGCCATGCAGTATGCCTCCATGTTTGCGCTGCCCATCCTATCCCACTGCGAGGAGACCAGCCTTTCCCGCGGCGGACAGATGCATGAGGGCTATTACTCCACGATTTACGGCCTGAAAGGTATTCCCGCTGCCGC
>JAAYCZ010000261.1 GCA_012729495.1 Syntrophomonadaceae bacterium
AAATTGTCATCATAACTGCGGCTCAAATACAGATGTTGCTGACGTTTGAAAAACATTCGCCCCGCTCCTTAATAGCGATCAATATATCCGGCAATTACACTTCCATAAAAATATTGTTGGCAAATTGTCCGTTATATATTCTCTGTTCAGGAGCCGCATAAGCGGGGCACGTATTGCTGCAAATAAAAATTGCAGTATGCTTTATTATCAATGATGATGGTGCTCGTGACCGTGGTGGATATTTGGCGGGTCATACTCCTTCCAGGTCAAAGGGCGGGGTGTATTCCTCGGTGGCACTGCTGCGCTCTTGAATGAAACCGTTGGTCAGCCCGAGGCGGATAGCTTCCTTCACCACTGAATCGTATTCGAACGAGGTTACCCGACGATTGATTTCTTGATGTTCCCGGCTTTTGTAAACCGGCGTGTACTGGCTCATCAGGCTCAAAATAAATTTATCCTGTGGCAGATTGTCACTGATCCAATTTAATAGCGCCAGGCTGTCTTTTCTGGCGCCGGGCAGCACCAGATGCCTGATAATGACGCCTTTTTGCATGATGCCCGCTTCATTAAAAACGAGGGTACCGGTCTGATCAATCATGGCTTTTATGGCAGCAACAGCAACTTCAAAATAGTCCCGGGTACGTGAGTATTTCCGGGCCAATTCATTGCTGTAGTATTTGAAATCCGGCAGAAAAATATCCACATAGCCTTGTAGCTCCCGGATGACCTCCACCCTTTCATAACCGCTGCAGTTGTACACAACCGGGATCTGCAGTTTCCCCTTCATCAAATCCAAAGCCGGCAGGACACTGTCCAAATACTGAGTGGCCGTAACCAGATTGATGTTATGCGCACCCCGGGCCTGTAATTCCAGGCAAATCTCCGCCAGCCTCGGGATGGAGGTCTCCTGGCCAAAGTTTTCGCTGCTGATACGGTAATTTTGGCAGTAACAACACCTTAAAGTACAGCCGCTGAAAAAAATAGTGCCGCTGCCCCGGCTGCCGCTGATACAAGGCTCTTCCCAGAAATGCAAAGCCGCCCGGGCCACTTTCAGCCGGCTGCTGCTTTGACAAAACCCGGTCTGGGCAGTACGGTCGGTTCCACACATACGGGGGCATAAATTACAGGGGCTGCTGGTGAGTTTTTTCCCGGATTCAATTTTATTTTCTAAACCATGCATTAAATTTTAGCTCCAAAATACCGATATAATTAATATGTTTACATCACAAATATTTTTGCGTATTATTCCTGCCCCATAAATTACTATCATGTTTTCGTATATATTATGGTATGTTTTTTAAGCATGTGCAATTAGAACTAATAAAACAAGCAATTGAGACTTTTGCATAATGCGTTTTTACTAAAAAGGTTTTCTATATATTTTTGTTATTGTAAGATGTATGCGCTATATATTGTGGTTATTAAAGCGCGCTTCGGCTAATTTTCGAATTATGCAAAACTCTCAATTAATAAAGGAGATACATATCCAGTGGAAGTTAAAGCAAGAAATAAGAAAAAACGCAGCCTCATAAATAAAATCAATAATGCCCTAACTAATGCCAATACAATTAGAACGATTAAGTTCGTGCTGGTCGGATTCGTTTTTGTTACAACTGCAGTCATCATTATGTCTGTCTATACTTCCCCGGGAATTGTAAGGTAGGAGATAAAGCCCGGAAATAAAAAAAAGGACTGGTACTATTTAAATTAGAAATACGGGGAGACGATAATTCGTTATATACTTGTTGAGGTATCATAACTTTTCCAGGATATAGTTTTACCAAAAGATCTTCATTACCAACCCATAGAAATGCTGACAAACAATCCGTATCAAAGAAAAGCGAATCAGTCAAGCAATTCGCCTCCTTCGAATTCGTCACCGTAAACAAGATCTGATCTGAAGGCATCTAATAATAATTCTTCATATTTGCCGCTTGAGATTAATTCTTTTGCGAAAACTTCATCTGTCAGTTGAATATAGTAAC
>JAAYCZ010000262.1 GCA_012729495.1 Syntrophomonadaceae bacterium
ACTAATTGGCCCTTTTTGTCATGAATAGGGGTAGCACAGGTGACATAACTTCTATTATCCGTGCCGGTGTAAAGATCGGACCAGTTTACCGTACCCGCCTTGACCGCATCCTTATACCAGTCGCGAGTACGCATATCCGCCTTCTCCACAGCCGGATAAAAGGTTTTGGTACTGGAAATAACCATGCCGTTTTCCAGTACCAGATAAGCCAGGGATATCTTCGGCTCAATCTTCAGGATATTGTCGAACATGGGGGTAGCCGCACCAAGAACATTAAGGGTACGGTTAACTTCCTGCTGGCTGGGGTGGGCGGCCTGGGAGATGATGTATTCTTCATAACGGCTGATAGGGATGGCATGGGTGGTTCCCCCGCTATTATACAGGGTTTCAATATCCCCTTTCATGGTATTAAGCTCACCCATGATGCGTTCGAAATCAATATTGATGGTCTGGGCATAATAATTGGCCAGCGAGATCGCCAGTTTGGAACTGCTCTTAGTGATTTCAGCGACATTTTTCTCATAAAGATCATCAATAGCGGTTTTATTCTCTTGCTGAAAGGTGGCTTTAATATCGTTGAATCCATATATGGAGATGGCACACAACAGCAGAGTTACCAATAATGATAAACCCAACAGGGAAAACAATATCTTTTTACCAATGCTCATTCATCCCGCCACCTTTACTATTTATCAGATTCTGATAATAATGTTGTTCAAACCGAGGCTGGTAGTATAATCCACCTGTTTGGTCATTTTGGTAATCATCTGGAGTCCCATGCTTTCACCCAGGGCCAGGGCTTCGGAAGTATTGGCATTCTCCATGGCCTGCTGGTAATAATCCAGGGGATTGAATTTTCTGCCCGCACAGCGGAAGCGCATGGTGGTGACATCGTCCCGGACAAATATCCGTACATCAATTGATTTATTTTTGTTGCCGGCAAAGATATGCTGTACCATCAACAGGAGTATTTCTTCAATCGCCAGGCTTATGACCATGGATTGTTTGGAATTAAGCTTGCAAGATGTACAGAACTCGCTGATTTTATCTGAACTCTCCAAGACCGACTGGTTATTGCTGTCAACGGAAAAGGCAATAAACCTTCCTTCCGCAACATCCCGATAATTTAACAGCAGCAAACCGCGCAAATCCGGTTCCTTGAGCAAGGTTTTTCTGACCGTAAGGATAGTCATCAAGAGGGTGAGCAGTTCGCTGATGGAAAAGGCGGCCCAGATACCGTGTATCCCCATGGCCTGAGCCATAGCACCGGCAGCCGGAATAATGAACAAAAAGCCCCGGAACAAAGTGATCCGGTTGGCAATACTGGTTCGACCAATTGTCATGTAATAATATATGAAAATATTGTTTACTACTGCTCCCAGCAAACTGATCGAAGATATGATCAGGGCCGGTACTGCTATGCGTAGCTGCTCGGGCGAACTAAGATTAAAGGCCAAACAGATCGGTTTGGCAAACAGGGATACTGAAATACTGAATATCGCCATGGTTATGATGCCGTAGCGGAAGGCTAAAAACACCACTTTTTTTATGCTCAGCACATCGCGTTCACCGTAAAAAACGCCCACCAGCGGAGATACGGTCTGAGATATCCCGGAGATAATGGCCTGGGCCAGGGTGTTGACACTGTTGACAAAAGCAAAACTGGCAACGGCAATCGGTCCGCCTACGGCCAGTATGAGCATGTTTAATACAAAAGTTCTGACTACGCTGTACAGGTTGTTTAGCGCCGGGGGGCTACCGGTAATAGCGATCGCGTATACCAAGCGCAGGGATTGGCCGATAGGCGCGAATCGATATCCTCCCCCCTTGATAAAAAGAAACGGGGACATTACAGCCACGGCCAACAACGCGCTTATAACCGTAGCCAAGGCCAGTCCCAGCATGCCCATGCCCATGACCACCGTAAACCACAGGTCAAGGATGATATCCAGCGCGGCCATGATTAAAAACATAATCATGCCCAGAAAAGCCCGGCCCTCAATCCGAAAATAGTTAAGCGGCAGGTATACCGCCATAATGCATATAGCCCCCGGAATTAAGCCCCGGCAATAGGCATAGACCAGATCATAAAGCTCAGGATCGTTGCTGAGGAGCTTTACCAGTGGCTCGATAAATATGAATCCGATGATGCTGAATACAGTGCCCAGCAGCAGAATTAGCAGCATGGTAAGGGTGAAAAGCTTGTTGGCGGTACTGCGGTCTTCGCTCCCCATCGAAACCGAGGCCAGCGTGGAAGAGCCCACACAAACCAAAGTGCCCAGCGTGGTTAACAGAAAAAACAGGGGATTCACCAGGCTCATCGCCGCCAGTGCATCACTCCCCAACACCTGTCCGGCAATAATGTGGTCAACCATAAAACTGATATTCCCGCCCAGAATTGCCAATATGGACGGAATCAGGTAGCGTTGAAAGCTATGATTGACCAAGTAGTCATTATCATGCATATTTTCTCTTTCCAAACTTAAAGTGTTGGTGTTACGGCTTATTTTTCTATGGTAATAATCTCCACAAAGCCGGTGATTTCGAATATTTCCATGATGGTCTCATTCACCTTGACAATCACCATCCGGCCTTGCTTGTTCATCTGCTTCTGAGCCGCCAGAATGACGCGCAGCCCCGCACTGGAAAGGTAAACCAGTTCGGCAAAGTCCAAAACCAGATCATTTATATCGACTACGCTCTCTTTCAGCTCTGCTTCCAACTGGGGAGCGCTATTGCTGTCCAGCCGTCCCGCCAAGGCTATAGTCAGTTTGCGGTCTTCCTGAGTTTTTTTAATGTCCATCGTATTTGCTCCTATCCCCAAATATTTGGTGCAACACTATTTCCTTGATTA
>JAAYCZ010000263.1 GCA_012729495.1 Syntrophomonadaceae bacterium
AAGGAGGGAATATGGGGAAGGTCCTTACCAGGACCCCTGGCTTAATTATGAAAAAGAATTTTACTCACAACTATGGCCATATTTTCATGTCACTGTTTATGGTCGCCACTGTTCTTATAATAGGCATAGTATTTGAAATATCTCCGGCGCAAGCCGCTGTTTCAGAAGCTGCATCGGTAAAGTACAATAAGAAATGGACTATACGCTTCAACCAGCCTGTTGATCCAAATACGGTCAATGGAAACATATATGTAGTTGATGCAAATGATAAACGGGTTAACAATATTGAGATAATAGCTGAGGGTGATACCGTTTATGTTGCTCTAAAAGGCAATCATACTTATGCCGAGGGTAATTATCACCTCGTTATTAGAAACAATATATGCTCTCAGAATCAGATAGCTCTGCAAAAAGATATTATTAAACCTTTCCAGGTTATGGGGCGTAACTATTTCACCTTCGATGATGCCAATTTGCCGAGTGCTTTAACCGGGGCATCTTACTTTACAAATCTAGGTTCCGGTAATACCGATGATGCTACCTGGGCATGCATACCAGGCTCAACACCGCCAGCTGGACTCAGATTGGATCCAAAAACGGGTGCTATCAATGGTAGCCCCACAGGGGAAGGGACTTATAAATTCACTATCAAAAAAACCACGGGCAAGGTTTCCGAAGAAAAGGAATTAAGCCTAAATATTCTGTCGGGTAATTATATTAACTGCACTCTTCTTCCACCTAATACAACACCAGGCGAACATATGCCTTTAGGGCTGGCCGAGCTTTCTTATCCAGCTGGTATCAAAAAACAGATCGAAGTGCTCTGGAATCCACCTGCAGGCAGTGACTTGGGAAGCCAGTCATTCAGCGGCTATCTGGGTGGTAGTGATCACCAGGTGCAAGAAACCGGTAGTATAAGCTACCTGAAGGATGTTGACTTTGCCTATTTCTACTGGCCCAACTATAATTGGCGTACGGTAGCGGTTAATGTCAATGGTGCGGTTCGGGAAGTATGGATGGATGCTAAATATAAGGATGGTAAGCGCACCCGGAAGATGGACCTAATGGTAGACTCGTCCATTAAGGCTGCCGGAAATGTTTTTGGAATCAATACCAATTCATTAGAAACAGATAACCAGGTTACTTTCCGACTCTTCAATGCTTATGGGGAGTTGCTGGAGACCAGAGAAATGACTGTAAAATAGGTCTTTAATCAATATTATAAGGTATGATTATCGAGCAAATAAACAACAACTGGGGGGATAAAAACATGTTATATCAATTAAAACACAGGGATAAAGCCACATTGCCATTTTTCTTTGTCCTGTTTTTAGTATCAGCCGTCCTGGTATTTAGCTATGCGGACAACGCTAAAGCCCAGGTTCCCTATATATATCAATGGGAAGACGATTCCGGCGGTACCGGAATTAACCAGCTGAATATAGAGTTTGATTATCCCATAGAAACTGTAGATAATGACCTGATTGTCATCAGGCAAAAAGGCAGCGGCAGCAATCAGGTTGCCCTCGATAGCAAAGCAATCGACCCGGATTATACCATTATTAAAAATAATAATACCTTAATCATAAGTTTTCCTTCGATAGCGGTAGATACCGTCAACGGTAATATCGAAATGCTGCAGGTTTCGGCCCGCTACCCGGATATTGCCGAATGGGAACTATATATACGAGTGGGGGCCTTGGAATTCACCGCAGCCTCCCAATATACACAGTTGATGGATATTGTGATTCCCTTTTATATCTGGGAAGCCGAACCCGGTTTCAGATCCACTTTTATGACTACAGCAGCAGAAGATATCAATGTTCGTATATTCCAAAACAATCCCATGCGCAGCATAAAGGTATACCAGCCTGCAGATTACATCACCGCTCTTAAAACCATACACCGCTTTGAGGGCGTATTCCATGATGACACTCTTACTCCTCCACAGCTTTCCAATATCGATATAACTGCCAAAACAGGAGTAGAACAGGTACATGTTAAGGTGGGAGCTAACCCCGAGAGAAGATTGAGCCTTGATCCAGTAGCCAAGTGTTTCACTGTTGGTTATGCCGGCCTGGAGGCCGGACTTCATGATAATGATAATGGAGATAACATA
>JAAYCZ010000264.1 GCA_012729495.1 Syntrophomonadaceae bacterium
CCTCAACTCCTTCGCCGTTGGGGGAATGGAAAGTTGTGCACAAGGGGCTCAACTGGGGCAACGGCTTTGGTACACGTTGGATGGGACTTAACGTACCATGGGGCATTTATGGCATTCATGGAACCAATAAACCCTATTCGATCGGCAGTTCCATGTCGCACGGCTGTATTCGTATGCAAAACCGTGATGTGGAAGAACTTTATCCCTTGATTCCCATTGGTACTCGGGTAAAAATCGTTGAAAATGGGCAAATTTTTCCCAAAAATTTTGCCGGCCGGCCATTGAAAATCAAAAGCAGCGGTCAAAATGTAGTTTATCTGCAGAGCCGGCTGAAAGAAAAAGGGATTATCTTTGATGCCGCCGACGGACGTTTTGGCAATATGACCGAACTGGCGGTCAAGTACTATCAGGCCTGGCATGGTCTGGAACCAACCGGTATCGCCGATGAAGCAACCTATCGCTCCCTGGGGATGATAAAATAAATCCATAAAAATTTAAGCCAGGCATTGAGGCTGTCCCTAATCAGCAACAGGATATAGGGGGAGCCTCTTCTTATTGTCATTGTGATTATCAGGTGAGTAAATTAAACTTATATTATATTTCATCATTGATGAGAAGGGTGGTTTCATCTTGCGTGTGTTGGTATTCGGCCTGGGTGCATTGGGGACAGTGTATTCATGTTTGTTGAAAAATTCGGGTCACGAAGTCGTAGGTCTTGACCTCGAACCGGTCATTTATAAAATCGAGGCCAATGGTGTATGGGTTGAAGGGATTTGGGGAGAGCATCAGGCTCGTTTGGATAAATTGGCAACAGACATAACGGATCTGGCGGATGAAAATTTTGATCTGATAATCTTGACCGTAAAGTCGTATGAAACGGAAGAGGCGGCAAAACAGATCAAATCATTGGCGGGTCCGAATACATATTTACTGCTGGCTCAGAATGGTTATGGCAACTATGAAGCGGCGATCCGTCACCTGCCGGAGGATAGGGTCATATTGGGCAGAATCATCTTCGGTGCAGAAACAATCGACTTGGGCCATTCAAAAGTTACGGTTATTGCAGATGATGTTTTGTTGGGCTCTCCTCCTCATATGGTGGAAACTTGCTTTCTTGAAAAGCTGGCAGCTGATTTCAGCAGCGCAGGTATCCCAACTCGTGCCAGCGAAGAGGTTATGCAGTTTGTTTGGGCCAAGATCATATATAATTCTGCCTTAAACCCGTTGGGAGCAATTCTCGAAGTAGCTTATGGTGAATTGGCTGCCGACAGGAATTGCCGGAAAATCATGAACGCTGTTGTAGAGGAGATATTTGCGGTGCTTGCAGCCATCGGCCAGCCCACTCCCTGGCCGGATGCTCAGGCTTATCTAAGCGCATTTTATGGACAGATGATACCCTCTACTGCCATGCACCACGCCTCCATGCTGCAGGATATCAAACGCAAACGCCGTACCGAGATCGATGCTTTAAACGGTGCAGTAGTTATGCTGGGCGAAGCTAACGGAATTGATACTCCTGTTAACAGAACCATCGTCAATGTACTCAAGGCCAAGGAAGCTTTAAATCAAAAGGTTCAAATGTAGTAAGGGACAAATATGTAATAAAACTACTAAAGGCATCGTAATCTCAATAATGAACAGTCCAATTTAAATTGTTTGTTAAGGAGGATGCAGTATGCAACGTTTGCTTGGCGCTATCAAAGGTATTGCCCAGGGACTTCTCAAAGCGATATCCCGTTTTCCTTTGACGGTCATTTGTCTTATCGTTGCCACCAGTCTGGTATGGTATATAATCTCGCTTCATAAGAACCCGGATATTTTTATCGAAAAACTGTTGTTTACCTGTTTGCTGGGTGCTTTTCTGGGAGTAGCTGCCCAATTCAGCTGTGAGAGATTTGAACGCCTGGCCAGGTTGCGGCTGTGGGTCTATGTAGCAGCGGCTTTATTGGTGGGGGTATATTATTTGAGCCTGGGCGCATCGCAGAGTATTGAATTTGATGTCCAGATCAGAACTTTTGCAGCAGTCTTTGCCATGTTCAGTCTGGCTCTGTTTATACCGTCCTATAAGAATGGATTTGATTTTGACAGCCTGGCCCTGATTCATTTCAAGGCAGCGTTTACTTCAGGGCTATATTCGGCGGTATTATCGGCTGGCTGTGCCAGTATCATAGCCACTATTGACATTTTACTGTTTAATATCAATGAGGATGCTTACGCTTATACCATGAGCACCATCTGGATCCTTTTTGCGGTGCTTTACTATTTGTCACTGCTGCCGCGTTTCAATTCACAGGTCCAGGCTGATCGGGAATATGCTCAGAATGAAAGCAATTATCCACGTCTCTTGGAGATCCTGGTATCATATATTGCCATTCCCTTGGTTGCCGTTTATACCATGGTTTTGGTCGCCTATTTTATTAAGATACTGGTCACCTTGAACTGGCCTGCCGGGCAGCTTGGCCCGATGGTGCTGGCTTATTCGGCTGCCGGTCTGATCATTTATATCCTGGCCGGACGCCTGGAAAACCGTGCGACGTTATTATATCGCCTGGTTTTTCCCAAGATACTGATCCCGATCGTAATCATGCAGCTGGTTTCGGTGGCAATTCGCCTGAATGCGTTTGGCGTTACTGAATCACGCTATTA
>JAAYCZ010000265.1 GCA_012729495.1 Syntrophomonadaceae bacterium
CCTCAACTCCTTCGCCGTTGGGGGAATGGAAAGTTGTGCACAAGGGGCTCAACTGGGGCAACGGCTTTGGTACACGTTGGATGGGACTTAACGTACCATGGGGCATTTATGGCATTCATGGAACCAACAAACCCTATTCGATCGGCAGTTCCATGTCGCATGGCTGTATTCGTATGCAAAACCGTGACGTTGAGGAACTCTACCCCTTGATTCCGCTTGGTACCCGGGTAAGAATAGTCGAGAACGGACAAATATTTCCCAGAAATTTTTCCGGACGGCCTTTAAAAATCAAAAGCAGCGGTCAGAATGTTGTCTATCTGCAAAGTCGCCTTAAGGAAAAAGGAATTGTTTTTGATGCCGCAGACGGACGCTTTGGCAATATGACCGAGCTGGCGGTCAAATACTATCAGGTCTGGCATGGACTGGAGCCGACCGGCATTGCTGACGAAGCAACCTATCGCTCTCTGGGGATGATAAAATAATTCATATCAAGGCAGATCAAGTAAAAAGTTTAGGGCAAAGACATCGGGGAGCCCGTAATTGGGACGGAATAATGTATGGTGACACACCCCTTGAGGGAAATGTCCTCTTATAATGTCCGGGGACATACCCCTTAGGGGGAGTGTCCACTTAACAAGCACATCGATTAAGCGGGAATATCTCATTAAATAAGTCTTTTTGATGGTCACTGGACGGATCAGGAATTTTTTGATCCGTTTTTTATTGTGATTGTGATTATAAAGCGGTTAATTTAAACTTATATCATATCCGGATTGAGGAGGGTGGTTAATTTTGCGAGTATTGGTATTTGGTCTGGGCGCACTGGGAACTGTGTATGCTTGTCTGTTAAAAAAGGCAGGTCATGAAGTGGCAGGACTTGACCGCGAAGCAGTTATAAATAAAGTCAAGGTCAATGGTGTAAATGTTGAAGGAATCTGGGGAGAGCATCAGGCCCATTTAGATAGATTGACAACCGACATACGGGAATTGGCAGATGAAAAGTTTGATCTGGTAATCCTGACGGTAAAGTCCTATGAAACGGAAGAAACAGTTAAACAGATTAAAGAGCTGACAGGTGCAGATACATATTTATTGCTGGCCCAGAACGGCTATGGCAATTATGAGACGGCTGCCCGGCATTTGTCGGAGGATAGAATTATCCTGGGCAGGGTCATATTTGGGGCGGAAACACTTGACTGGGGTCATTCCAAGGTTACGGTCATTGCTGATGATGTTTTACTGGGGTCTCCCCCTCACGCCGTGGAAAATTCAGTTCTGGAACAGATGGCTGCTGCTTTCAGGAGTGCTGGTATCCCTACCCGTGCCTGTGAAGATGTAATGCAGTATGTTTGGGCCAAAATCATATATAATTCTGCCTTGAATCCGCTGGGAGCTATTCTGGAAGTAGCTTATGGTGAATTGGCGGCCAATGAAAATTGCCGTCAAATAATGGACGCAGTTGTTGCGGAGATATTTGCGGTTCTGGCTGCCATCGGCCAGCCCACTCCCTGGCCGGATGCCCAGGCTTATCTAAACGCTTTTTATGGACAGATGATACCCCCTACTACCATGCACCACGCCTCCATGCTGCAGGATATCAAACGCAGACGCCGTACCGAGATTGACGCTTTAAACGGTGCAGTAGTTGTGCTGGGCGAAGCTAACGGAGTCGATACTCCCGTTAACAGAACCATCGTCAATGTACTCAAGGCCAAGGAAGCTTTAAACCAAAAGGTTCAAATGTAGTAAGGGACAAGTATGTAATAAAACTGCTGAAGGCAGCGTAATCTCAGTAATGAACAGTCCAACTTTAATTATTTATTTAAGGGAGCGCTTTTTATTAACAAAATGAAATACTGTGATTTCGAGAGATATTTAAAGAAAATGAAAGTATTTTAAGGGGGGATATAGTATGCAACGTTTGCTTGGTGCAATTAAAGGTATTGCCCAGGGACTTCTCAAAGCGGTATCCCGTTTTCCTTTGACGGTTATTTGTCTTATCGTTGCCACCAGTCTGGTATGGTATATGATCTCGCTTCATAAGAACCCGGATATTTTTATCGAAAAACTGTTGTTTACCTGTTTGTTGGGTGCATTTCTGGGAGTAGCTGCCCAATTCAGCTGTGAGAGATTTGAACGCCTGGCCAAGTTGCGGCTGTGGGTCTATGTAACAGCGGCTTTATTGGTGGGGGCATATTATTTGAGCCTGGGCTCATCGCAGAGTATTGAATTCGATGTCCAGATCAGAACTTTTGTAGCAGTCTTTGCCATGTTCAGTCTGGCCCTGTTTATACCGTCCTATAAGAACGGATTTGATTTTGACAGCCTGGCCCTGATTCATTTCAAGGCAGCGTTTACTTCAGGGCTTTATTCAGCGGTATTATCGGCTGGCTGTGCTAGTATCATAGCCACTATTGACATTTTACTGTTTAATATCAATGAGGATGCGTACGCTTATACCATGAGCACCATCTGGATCCTTTTTGCGGTACTTTACTATTTGTCACTGCTGCCGCGTTTCAATTCACAGGCCCAGGCTGATCGGGAATATGCTCAGAATGAAAGCAATTATCCGCGTCTCTTGGAGATCCTGGTATCATATATTGCCATTCCCTTGGTTGCCGTTTATACCATGGTTCTGGTCGCCTATTTTATTAAGATACTGGTCACCTTGAACTGGCCTGCCGGGCAGCTTGGCCCGATGGTGCTGGCTTATTCGGCTGCCGGGCTGATCATTTATATCCTGGCCGGAAGTTTGGAAAACCGTGCGACGTTATTATATCGCCTGGTTTTTCCCAAGATACTGATCCCGATCGTAATCATGCAGCTGGTTTCGGTGGCAATTCGCCTGAATGCGTTTGGCGTTACTGAATCACGCTATTA
>JAAYCZ010000266.1 GCA_012729495.1 Syntrophomonadaceae bacterium
GAAAAGCGATTATTATGAGCTTTATCCCCACCAGGATGACGGTGGCTACCTGGCCGGGCTGGTCACGGCCTGCCGAAAGTGTTTGCAAACGCTGCCTTCATATGAAGCAGTGCAGCAGGAGGTGCTGCAACTGGCTCACTTATACATAGAACTGCAGGTCAGAAAACATATCGACTGGGCGGTGCGCGAGCGGGAACTGATAAGCTGGGCTGAGGTTGAGGCAGCCAACTATGAGGATATTTACTGGCAGGAATTTGCCGCTGCCAGTGGTTCCACTCTGGCAGTATTCGCCCTCTTCGCCCTGGCCGCCGGCGATGAAGTCTGCGTCGAACAAGTACAGGCGGTCAGCAACACTTATTTTCCCTGGATCTGCGGACTACATATTCTGCTTGATTATTTTATCGATCGGGAAGAGGATCGGCAGGGCAGCGATCTCAATTTCACCTTTTACTATAAAGATGAAGCAGCCATGAGTAGGCGGCTGAAACATTTTATCGGCCAATCCCATGCCCAACTGGCGCATCTCGAAAACTCGACTTTCACTCGTACGGTCGTTGAAGGATTGCTGGCCATGTATCTGTCTGACCAAAAAGTAAAGCGGCAGAAGTTGCAAAAAACCGCTGCCGCCCTGCTGGACGAGTCCGGCCCCAACACCTGGCGCGTCTACCGCCTTTGCGCCCTGGTGCGCAGGTTCTTTTAACACTTATGAGCTGAGGACGATTCCAAATAGCTCATTATTGTTAGTCTTGTCTGAGGTTTATGCATTAGGCCGCTTGGGGCCGGTCTTTACCATCAGCTTGTCACTTCACCTATCACTCCCATTCCAATAAAAAAACCCCTTCAAAAAGACCGATTATTTTTTCGTGTCTACTCTGAAGGGCAAATCGCTTACGCAATCAGTTATTGGGTTAGAAGCCGGAGGAGAGATATTTGGGCATTACGATCGGCTTGATCGGCTTGATTTGATATTTGGCGGGAATGACCGGACCCTTGTCGGTAATTTTACCACCGCTCTTGTAAGCGCTGGACGGCAGTACCCGCCGCACGCTGTGGAATTGTTTGCCATACCAGTTATTAAACCCGATCACGATGCCGATGGCGGTGGGGAATCCCTTGGTGGTGCCGATAAAACAGGGTTTACCGTTAAATTTGCCTATGTACATGGCTACATGACTTATGTAAGTAGTGCGCTGAAAGGTCAGTATATCTCCCGGTTTCAGCTTGTCCGCCCCGATAAGTTTCCCGTTACGGACATAGACGCCGGAAACTCTGACTCCCACTTGATCATAATTGCGTGACGCCGAGGTTACGGAATAGCCGAAATTCTTGTAGACCAGGGAAACAAAATTGGAACAATCGATGTAGCCGGTGGAAGGATACTTTTGATGACCGTAGACCATATAACCGTACTCCATGTACCAGATGGCACGTCCGACAATGCTTTGGGCGAGACTGCCGTTGAAGTTGGAACGGAAATTATCAACTACAGGTTTGGCGGTCTTGTTATATTGGCTGGTGGCGGATGAACTGGCCGCCATGGCCGCAGGGGACATAAACAGTACCGTCCCCAGCAACAGAGTCAGAGTTAGAATCAGGGCGGTTACTCTTTTTTTTACTGTGATGTTATTTTGCATATATACCTCCATTTAATACTATTCGCACCGCGTATTACTAAAATTCGACACGAATAATATGCTACCTTTTGGTAAATATGGGCAATAAGATCACGGCAGGTATAAAAAAGGTTTAGATGATCGGAAAATTCTGCGATTGCAACGCCTGGAAAGAGAGGAGTGGTAAATGTTGGGTTAATCTACTGTAGAGGTTTATGCCAAGTTATTGGAAAGCAGACAGGAAAGGGCCGTCCGCTTTGATCCGGCGGCGGTAGGCTAGGTAAAAAGCGATGGAGCGCAGCAGCCAGTCGGAAATGAAAACCAGCCAGGCAATTTGAATCGGCTGCTCCAGCACCACGATAACCAAATACAGCATGGGAATGCGGTAAACCCAGGTGGCCAGTACCGTAATTACCATGGGGGTGCGGGTATCGCCTGATCCTTTCAGAATCCCGCCCAGCACCATGCTAAGGGCAATGGTCAGCTGTTCCAGCGCGGCGATTCGGATAAGTACCCCCGCGATGGCAGTAATATTGGCGTCTTTGGTAAAAAGTCCGGCGATCTGGAAGGGAACCAGGGCAAACAGCAAGGCAAAGAAACCCATGAACAACAGACCAAACTCAATCGTGCCGCGGGTCGACTGCAGCAGCCGCTCCTTGTCTCGGGCGCCAACGCTCTGGCCCACCAGCGTTGTAGCCGCGATGGCGATTCCGAATCCTGGCATATAGGAAATGGACTCCACGATCACCCCTACCTGGTGAGCCGCATAAGACACTGTGCCGGTAAAAACGATTAGATAGACCGCAATCATGATGCTTAGGTTGTTAAAAAACTGCTCCATAAAACTGGGCGTGCCCAGGGAGAAAATTTTCTTCAGCACCTGCCGCTGCAGCCGTTTCACCGTTTCCCAGTGCAGTTTCAACCCGCCGCCTCCACGCACCAGGATAGTAAAAATAATCAGGCAGCCGACCATATGCGCAATCGCCGTGGCCAGAGCCGAGCCGGCCACCCCTAAGGCCGGCAGTCCCAGCTTACCGTAAACCAGCACATAGCAGCCCACACAGTTGATGATGTTGACCACCACCGCCACATACATGGGGATATCCGTCCGTCCCCAGCCGCGGTAAAGTGAACTAAGCATGACATACAACACCGCCAGCGGGGCAATAGTGAAGGTAATCTCTACATACCGTACTGCCAGGGCATGCACCATCGGTTCCACCTTGAAAAGCCCCACGATAAAGTCAGCACCGAAGAACCCAAGAATTCCGCTGATAGAACCCATCAGCACTCCCAGCAGCACTGTCTGTCCAGCGATCTGTTCGGCTTCATGTATTTTTCCCGCGCCCCGGGCCTGGGCCGTCAGTACCGCCGAGCCGATGCCCATTGCCCCCAGGAAAAGGATAATCTCAAAAAATATCTCTGCCCCCAGGCTGACCGCTGCCAGCGGCACCGCACCCAGGCGTCCGACCACCGCCACATCCACGATGCCAATCAGCATATAGAGGATCATTTCCAGCATGGCCGGCAGCGCCGTGCGCATGATGGTAGATCGCAAAGGTTGGTTTTTAAAAATCAGCAGCATGGTATTTTCTCCATTGAATTAGACTATACGCGCAAACACGGGGATGGCTCGACGTTCAGGCTGCGCTTGCCTTCTGTGACGCTTTCGGCAGCAGATGTCATATGGCATCGTCGCTTTTGCTGATGCTTTGCATGATACATTCAAGAGACTTTTTCAGTGGCCTCAAATCGTCCCCATGTATGCCCCAACTTATTCTTTCCTGCAGCCGGCAATTCATTCCCGTCATTTTAAAAAAGCTGCGAATAAGGTGCGTCCTCATTTGCCGCCCGGTTGATCAAAAAGAACCGTTCCCAGTATAACAAAGGAAAAAATATATGCCAATGAATAAGAGGAATTAATGCTACGCATATTGAATGTAATCATAAAATAAAAACAGACTCTGGCTTTGGCAGCCGGGAAGCCATGCTCGGGTCGCAGCCAGGTTCTGTCGGGAATTGATTCGCAGAAATCATGGCTCATGCGAAAGATAACAAATAAGGTGCGTCAGCCTGTGTAAATACCCCCAAAATTGTCGATGCGATAATCCAAAGTGGAGGGTAATAGGAAAATATTGTTGCCAAAACGGTCTATAATCCTAATATTGCTTAAATATATGGCCACAAGTGGAGCGGACAAATTTAGCAACCTAGTTTTCGCATAGTCTGACGTCCCCGTTTGTCCGCATTTGTCATCCCAAAAATATTAAGGAGGAATTATCATGGAATACCAGCAGATAAAATACGAAGTCGAAGATCGCATTCTGACCATCACCTTCAACCGTCCCGAACAGATGAACACCTACAATTTCGTGCTGCACAATGAAATCGTTGATGCCCTCGACCGGGCCGACGACGACGACAACATCAGAGCCATCATCATTACCGGAGCGGGCAAGGCCTTCTGTGCCGGCATGGACCTCAGCGAAAAAGGTTCCAGCTTCGATGCCAGTGTTGTGCCCATTGAAGATTACCGCGACGGCGGTGGAATGCTGGCGCTGCGCATGTATAAATGTAAAAAACCCATCATCGCCGCCATCAACGGCGCCGCCGTTGGCGTCGGCTGTACCATGACCCTGCCCGCAGACGTTCGCATCGCCTCCACCAAGGCCAAAATGGGCATTGTTTTCGTGCGCCGCGGTGTATTGATTGACGCCTGTAGTTCCTGGTTCCTGTCCAAAGTCCTGGGCATAGGCCGCGCCCTGGAATGGGCCCTGACCGGACGGGTTTTTACTGCCCAGGAAGCCTATGAAGGCGGATTGCTCAATTACGTGGTTGAGCCGGAAGAATTGCTCCCCAAAGCCCGCGAAATTGCCAGGGAAATCGCTGAAAACACCGCCCCGGTGTCCGTGGCCATCACCCGGCAGCTGATCTGGACCATGGCCGGCACCGAACATCCCATGCAGTCCCATCGCATCGAATCAAAAGGCTTCCACTGGGCCGGCCAGCAACCCGATGTGGTCGAAGGCATCATGGCCTTCCTGGAAAAGAGAAAGCCCAATTACTCCATGAGCGTCAAAGACGGCATGCCCCCCTTCTATCCCTGGATGGAAGAGCCGCCGTTCAAGGAATAACAGAATTGGGGAAGCAGGGGGACGTTCTTTTTGCTTCCCCCCAAGAGCGGGAAGGGAAGCAAAAAGAACGTCCCCCTGCTTCCTGTTTAGAAAGGATCGTGGATATGAAACCAACGGTTTTGCTGTTTGCCTTTAATGATGCCGACAAACGTGAGAAAATCGCCCGTGCCTTGCTGCCCCTGGGCCTGCGGATAAAGAAAATCAATAAAAGTGACTACCGTCAGCCGCTGGGTGTACTGTTGGGTATCGCAGCAGCAGAAGCGGCCGCAGAATACCACGGCCCGGATCTGCCGCATGAAATGATGCTTATTGCCGGCTGCGATGATCCGCAGATCCACGATCTGCTCGATGCTCTGAGAAAGGCCGGCATCCCTAAAATTCATCACAAAGCCGTTCTGACCGAGAACAACCAGTACTGGAATGCCCTCGAACTATATGCAGAACTGAATCAGGAATATGAATACTTCCGCCGGCAGGAAGGGAAGTAGGGTTTGCCATTATATATCTGAGACTTTTGCATAATTAACTTTTTTTTAATTATCATGCAGCTTTAAAATGTCATCCTGAGCGTTAGTGAAGCGACGATGCCATATGGCATCTAGTGCCGAAAGCGATCGGAAGGCAAGCGCAGCGCATCCTGAGCGTCGGCGGATCTACGGCACTTACGAGACTCCCCCTACGGGGACTACATATATGACCTCACAATTAAGGCAGCTTCGTTATCGCTCAGAGTGACAGTATTGCATGATTTTTTGAATTATGTAAAACTCTTATCTAAAAGACTCGTTGGATGATATTTATAAAAGCATCCACCACGCTGGGATCAAACTGACTCCCGGCATTTTTTTGCAGCTCGGCGAGGGCTTCCTGCCGGGTTTTTGTTTTGCGATAGGGTCTTGGGTTGGTCATGGCGTCAAATGCATCGGCTACGGCAATGATTCTTGATTCCAGGGGGATCGCTTCGCCTTTTAACCCTTCCAGGTAACCGCTGCCGTCCCAGTGCTCATGATGATACAATACGATCGAGCTGATTTCGGAAAACTCCAAGGTATTGTTTAAAATCCGGTGACTCCGTTCCACATGAGATTTCATCATCCGCCATTCATTGTCATCCAGCTGGGTGTTTTTATTGATGATTCTTTCGTTTATGCCGATTTTGCCGATATCATGCAAATACCCTGCGATTCTAATTCGATTGATAACTTCCGCGCCGAGGCTCATTTCCTGCGCAATCGCCGCCGCCAGTTTACCGACCCGCTCGGAATGCATTTTTTCCCGTTTACTTTTTTCAAACAGAGTTTTCATTATGATGTCAACGGTTTTTCCTTTGATGCTTCTTTCGTCATAGTATTTATTGGCAAACATGAACCCTTCGGCTTCCTTCATCAAGGCATCCAGGGACTGCCCTGGACTTTTCTGCACGGCATAGCCAAAGGAGATGGACAAAAGATTGCCGGGAGACTGTTGCTGGCGGTTTTCTTGCATTCGGGCTTCGATCCGCTTGACCAGGCTTCTCACCTGCGTTTCCTCAAATCCCGGCAGGATTACGGCAAACTCATCTCCGCCCACACGGGCTGCGATATCCTGTTCACGGGCGAAGGACTGTAGCAGCCGGGCGGCATCCTTCAACACGATGTCGCCGGCCTGGTTGCCCAGCGCATCATTGATCAGTTTCATGCCGTTCACATCGCCCATAATGATGGCCAGCGGGAAATTGATGCGGACATTTAAGCGGGTGAATTCTTCCTCCAAAAAGCGCCGATTGTACAAACCGGTCAGGTAATCGTGATAATTGATATATTTAATTTCCTCGTAGGCATTTTCTCTTTCCGTAACATCAAAGATAATGGAAAACAAAACTTTATTGCCATTATAAAAGATGGGCGAAGAATAGACGTCCACCTTCCTGATGTTGCCGCTTTTTAAACGGTGGGGAAAGGTAAAATACCGCTGTCCTTTTTCCAGGGCCTGCAAGCGGAATTGTTTTACTTCTTCGTTGGGCAGCATATTGATTTCCTCGATGTTAATTTGCAAAAGCTCTTCCTTGCTGTAGCCATAATACTCGGTGGCAGCCGGATTGGAATCCAAAATCCGGCCAGTGAACGGCTCAATCACGAGCATCACCGCATCATGGTTGTTTATCATGGCTTCAAACTGATGCAGCAGCCGGTCTCTTTCCTTTTCCAGGGCTAATTTTTCGGTAACATCAAAGCCGATTGAGTAATAATACAAAGGCGTGCCCTGTTCATTGAAAAAGCCAATGTCTCTACATTCCAGCAAGCGGATTTGGCCGTTTACTTCCACTTTATATACATATTCGTTTTTGCAGTTTTGCGGCGTCAAACTGGAATAGCGGTGCGATACTTCTGCTTGATTTTCAAGCTTAATTAAATCCAAAAACTTCCTGCCCATGACGGATTGGTTGTAAAAACCAAAATATTCACAATAGCTTTGATTGGCAAAGGTCAGGGTACTGTCGGGCAAGAATTCGCAAATCAGGGCCGGCAGCTCGTTGAAAATGCTTTTTAATTTGTTGCGTTCCCTTTCAGTCAGGGTTTGGTTGCGTCGGTATTCAAAGATTAAACAAAGACTATGCAGCAACAGGGAAACTTCATTTTTATCGAACTCATTAAATCCGTTATCCTTGTTGGCCAGGGCAATGACCGCTTTCAAACGATGTTCAAATACTACCGGCAGAGATAAAATGTTATTAATTACCAGATGCTCGTCTGTACGGGCAGGTATCTGGAGCGAATGATGCCTGCCGAAATCGTTCAGGATTACAGCTCTTTTGCTATGCATTATTTCCTGCCAGATCTCCCTCAGTTGCGAAGTGACCAGCGCCATATTGACATTATGGCTGAAATGCGTTAGCCGCCTGGCCGATTCGGGTCCTGCATTCGCTTCGCTGTATTCATAGATATGAATCACCCCAAACTGGCAGCCGGTCAGATGAATGGCTTCTCTCAGCACATAATCACATTGCTCTTCAAGACTATCGAAGTTTTGGGTAATGCAGCGTTCCAGGATGTTGTGCCGGGTGAGCTGCTGCAGTAAATAATCTTCATTTCTCCTTCATAACTCTCCTCTCAGCATAATCATCTAATTGGGTGAGCTGCTGCAGTAAATAATCTTCATTTCTCCTGTTCGCGGTAATATCTTTGATGAACGCACCGATGCCGGTATTGCTGGTGGCAAGCTTTACAGGAAATTTGATTGATTCATAGATCCTGTCGCCGATAACCTCTTCATTGATTATGAGCGTTCCCGCGCCCAGGGCCTTTTGATCGGTTCGCCGGAAGCTTTTGGCCGCCGGTGTGGCCAGCAGGTCAAAATCCGTTTTACCGATGATTTCTTCGGGTTGTTTGCGGTAATAATCGGCCAGCGCCTGATTGACAAAAATGTAACGAAACTCGTGGTTTTTAATGTAGGCCATATCGCTGCTGGAGTTTAAAAAACGGTACAGCAATTCATTGCTGGCGGCCAACTCATGTTTATGTCGAGTTTCTTCGGTAATATCGACAACCATAGTAACAAAATAACCCGCAGCGGGAGAAAAGGCATGGATGCGAAGCGATCTGTCCATGTTGATGGAAGGCTGCTCAAAGCGCATTTCCTGGCCGCCAAACGCAACCGGTCCATAGCGCTTTATCCATTGATCTGCTTCCGTTTCAGCAAGAACCTGGGTGACCCTTTTGCCGATAATGTCAGCAGCCAGCAGCCCGGTAACCTTTTCAAAGGCAGGGTTGACATCAATAAACACATAATCGCAGGGCTGACCGTTCTCGTCGGTAATAAATTCATGGAGTGCATAGCCAACATTCATACTGTGGAGAATTTTATCAGTTGCAAAGCCGATCATAAAAAGTGCTCCTTATAATAGATTAATTAATACCATGAGGATTTGCATAATTAATTTTTTTTAATTATCATACAGCTTTAAAAATGTCATCCTGAGCGTTAGCGAAGCTATCCTAATTGTGACCTTTAGGTCACATATGCAGTCCCCGTAGGGGTATCTACGGCACTTACGAGACTCACCGAAGCTCAGGCTGCGCTTGCCTTCTTATCGCATTCGGCACAAAATGCCATATGGCATCGTCGCTTTGCTATCGTTCAGAGTGACAGTATTGCATGATTTTTTGGATTATGCAAAACTTTCAATACCATATTAATTAATACCATAAAATGTCGAATATTTAAAGAGCGATACCCAGCCTCCAGCACCACCCCCCCTGCACCTGCCACCCGCCCAGCGCCCAGTCTCCAGACGTTGGGATGCTTTATCGCATCTCCCGAAAAAAGTCACCTCACCCCAACCCGCTTTCCGATACAATCAGCTATAATGGAATTGATCAATTATTTTTCGCAGTTCACGCAAACAAGCGCAATGTTTAAGGAGACTGACATCAATGGCCAAACCATCTTTCAATCAGTTCGCCGATATGCTCGACGATGCCGTGGATCGGATCCCGGATCGATTTCTGCGCGGCCTCACCGGCGGTTTTAATCTGCGCAAGGAAACCAAACGCGAAGATGGCTATTACATCATGGGCGAGTATGTGGAGGACGGATTCGGCGGATGCTACATCGTTTTTTATTACGGTTCCTTTGTCGCTCTGCTGGCCGATGATCCCATCACCGTCTGGGAAAAGGAGATCATCGACACCGTACTGCACGAAATGCAGCATCACCTAGAGGCCATGGCCGGCCGCGACGATTTAGCGCAAAAGGAAATGGAGGAACTGGCCCGCGCCCTGCAAAAAGGGGAGTAAGGATAAATAACTTAATAACTTGGTGCCAGGCACCAATTTGCAAGGTTAGGAGGGGGAATAAATTATGCTTACGTATCTATGTAACATAATGAAAAGGCTGGAAAGGATTGAACATCATTTAAAAGAAATCAATCAAAAATATGATGAAACGCTAAAAAGATTGGACAGAATTGAGGAAAGCTTGAAGAATTCACAAGCTTAGAAATTCTATAGGCTTATGCTGCTCCTAAGGTGAACAAACTCCTTAAGAATGACAGGAGAACCGTCCCCGTGTCACGCTTTTTTGTAGGTGCCGGTTTCTTTCATCAAAAAAGTACATACGGCAGCAAGCAGCGAGGAAAAGGAGAACAGGAAAATAGTATGATGAATACTGATACTTTCCGCCAGCCAGCCGCCCAGCCAGGGAGAAATAAAGGCCGCTAAATATCCTATGAATAACATGATTGAAAATACGACGCCGACTTTTTCTGGATTCATATCCTCAAACTCCATCGGCATGGTAAATAATGCCGGAGCCCAGCCGGCATTGCCGAAGCCTGCCATGGCGATTCCCAGTACGCGTAAGAAACCGGTACAATTAATCGCCATAAAGGTTCCAATGAAAATCATGACATGAAGCGGATAGGTAAAAGGTTTGCGCAGCCCCAACCGGCTCATCCAGATTCCGCAGAGCAAACCGGCCACAATACCGGCTACGGGAAAGATCGCGGTCAGCCGGGACGATAGTTCCAAACTCATCCCTAATTCCACGGTATAAAAAGTAGGCAAGATGGAAGATAAAAACTGAAAACTCCACAGGTCGCCGGCCAGCGCTACGCTAAGCAAACGCACCTCCCGGTTTTTCCATACATTAACATATAAACTCCAGCCGAGGGTCTGCTTGGCTTGGTCAGGAACATCCTCAAAATCGTCACCTTCTCTGCCCCAAATCGTCCAGGCCAGCGCCGTAAAGACTAAAAAGATCCCCCAGACCACGATTACCATGCGCCAGGAATGACCCAGCACAACAAACAGCGGAATCGTCAGCGTAAAAGTAAAGACGGTGGCCACATAGGGCAGCAAGGAGTTGATGGTATTAATATAGGGCCGTTCTCCCTGCGGAAACCACTTCATGACGATTACGCCTGAGATCGTCAAGCATAGACCCGACCCGATCCCAATCACAATACGACTAATAAAGAAACCGGCGTAGCTATCAACCAGATAGCAAGCAACGGCCCCTATCCCCATTAACCAGAGTCCATACATAAAGGCCTTTTTAGTGCCGATCCGCTCTGCCAGCCAACCGCCAGTCAAGCTGAATACAGCCATCAGCAGACAGATAATGGATATCCCCAAACCACCCAAGGTCAGGTCAATATTAAGGTCTTGCATGATGATGGTCAAAAGCGGGGAGGGAACAAACCACATGACATTCATGCCCGTAATTCCCATAAATACAATAAAAGCTATAACCCATCTGTATCTAGTGCCGTGAATATTACTCAAATCCTGCTACCATCCTCAAGTAAAATTAGAATTGCTGCAAACTGCCTAGAATAATAGTAGAACAAACAAACTAATGATAGCAAGATGCTAATTCCAAGAAAGCATTAGTATTATTTGACAATAAAAAATGCCTTGGGGAATCATCATCATGGCATCGATTCTGGTCCTGTATGTAATTTGCTTGCTTTTTTCAGGAAATTGAGTATATATTTTATTAAGCATTATGCTTGATTGAAAGGATACAGAGGATGAATTTGCGGGGATTTGGGGAGATTTCCGAGGGCATCTACTGGGTGGGAAGCAGCGGTCAGGATGGGGGGCTGCACTGCAATCCTTATCTGTTAGTGGACGGTGACGAGGCCGTATTGATCGATCCGGGCTCGGTGCTTGATTTTGAATACGTATATGAAAATGTCTGCCGCATCATCCCGCTGGAGAAAATCTCATATGTCATCCTGCATCACCAGGATCCGGACTTTTGTGCCAGTGTACCTTTATTTGAACAAAAAGGGGCCTGCTTCTCCATCGTCACCCACTGGCGGACCCAGTCGCTGGTCAAATATTACGGAATAAATTCTCCCTATTACATAATCAATGAACATAATTCCCGTCTGGTTCTGAAATCCGGCCGGGAGCTTTTCTTTGTTGCCACTCCTTATCTGCACTTTCCGGGCGCTATCGCCACCTATGACCAGCAGTCCAAAACGTTGTTCAGCAGCGATCTTTTCGGGGCATTTTCCTATGAATGGTCCCTCTATGCCGGCGATGACTATATGGAGCGGATGAAGGCCTTCCATGAGCATTACATGCCCTCCAACGATATTCTCAGGCCGGTCATGGAGATGCTGCTGACCATGGATATCGCCAGGATAGCACCGCAGCACGGTTCGGTTATCAAAGACAATGTCCGGGATTACATCCGGGCGCTGCGGGATCTGGAATGTGGTGCCTTTATTACACCGATTAAAAGGGATCTGGCCAAGTCAGGCGGATTCCGTTTGCTTTTCAATAATATTCTGCAAAGATACGCCGCTGTTTTTGGGCGGACCGAGGTTCTAAAACTATTGGAAGGCCTTGATATCTCATTTGATCAAGACTCGCTGGAAATAACGGATTACAATTACCGGGGCAGTGTTTTATGGGATCTGTTGTTTGAGAAAATCCTGGTACAAAAGGGCCAGACCTGGATTTATGTGATTGAACCGCTGGTGAAAAAGCTCTGCCGGGAATACGATGTGGAATTACCGTTGGTATTTCAAACTGCTTTTTTGCAGGCGGAGAAGGAGATCTCCGATCTGTACCGGGAAAATGCCTCGTTGAAGGAGATCAACAGCAAACTGAACAGCAGTATTCAGGAAGCCCAGCTGAAACTGACCCGGGATGCGGCCACCGACCTGTATAACTACGATTTTTTCCGCAGTTATCTGGAGGCAGAATTAAAGGACCTGCTGACAGAAAACGCTCAACAAAATCCTGCCCTGATCATCATGGATCTGGATAATGCAGACAGGATCAGAGTTGTCTACGGGGACGATGAAATTGACGAGATACTGCGCAGCATGGTTTACCTGATCAGGAACATGAAGGATGATAACACGGTTCTCTTCAGGCTGCATACTTCTGCTCTGGCGGTATATATCCCTCATACCGGCAAGTCTGCGGCGGTGACCCTGGCGGAAAGTTTACGCTATGCCGTCAGCTCATCGGAGAAATTTATTGAAGATACTACGGTTTCAGTAGGCGTATTGTGCCTGGAGGAATTGAGAGAACAGGGCATATATACGGATGATCCGGCCCAGGCCATGTACAGCAATGCCCTGCAGCGGGTCAGAATGGCGAAAATGATGGGCGCGAACACAGTTTGCAGCCAGTCTTCCCTGAGATACTATCAGGATTTTAATAAAATATTGCTGGTTGATGCGGATGAAGTAAATATCGACGTACTGAAGACTTTCCTGGAGAATATGAAAATCACCGTGCTGACTGCCGCGGACGGAGCGGATGCCCTGGCGATCGCGGAGAAGGAATCCCCGGACTTGATCATTTCCGAAATTATGATCCCGCAGATGGATGGTTTCCTGGTCAGGGAGAAGCTGCTGATGCGTTCACACACCAAAAATATTCCTTTTATCATTGTTTCTCACTTGAAAAATGACAATACGGTCCAGCGGGCGGCGGCTTTGCAGATCGTGCATTATTTTCAGAAACCGTTTGTGCTCTCTGAATTGCTGGGCGTTATCAACAATATCATCAAGGGACGGCCGAATGATGAGTATTAGTGTGGAGTATTGTTGGCTGGCGATCGGGCTGCTGCTGTGCCTGGATATAATAATGGTATGCCGTCTGCTCATAAACCAGCTGAATATTGAGCGGCTTTGGCTGGATAGCAAAGCCCGCAAAACATTTCTGCTGCAGCTTCTATCCGGCTTGGCGGCAGGGAGCAGAAACAAGATAACGCTGGATGATTATTATGAAATCAAGCAGTTGGTTCAATTTGACCAGGTCAGGCAGGAGAGCATCGAACGCTCTATCCCGATTGAAAAATTCGCCGGCAAATCCATAAAACAGCTGCACTCCATCATCCCCGTGCGCAGGAAGGAAGCCGCTGCTCATCTGGGGCAGTTGGCCGGCACCAGGTCCAGGGCTGCTCTGGAAAAAGCGATTCTGCAGGAGAAAAATGATTCGGTTAGATTGTATATGGCCAATGCCCTGGCTGACATTGCCGCCCCGGAGTCGATCCCGGTCCTGATAGAATCGCTTTTAAATTACGGTTACTGGTACCGCAACAAAGCAAATATGCTGATTGCCGGCTTCGGAGAGGCGTTTGATACATATCTGCCGCAGATCATTGCGGATGAGCGTATCGAGATCAAGGAGTTAATCGTGGATTTTGCGTCGGTCTATATTTCCGCCCAGCTGCGCTCCTATTTGCTTGACCTGATCGACCAGGCCGATGACGCGGTAAAAGCACTGTCGCTGCGCTATGGTCCGGACGGAGTTGACTGCTGCGCAAACTGCATTTGCGGCAGCACGATCAGGGAAGATGGAATGAGGGCTTGCCGTTACAAAGGGCCGGCGGAGGCCAGCTTTAAGTGCGAACTTTATAAGGTTTTGCCGGTCAGCATCAATTATCAGGCCAAATACCGCAGCCTGGTATACAAGGCGGCCCATACCCTGGGCATGATCTATCCGCATTATCTGCATGATGACAGGTATTTGGGTTCTGCCGATGTGGAATTGCGCAATATTGCGATTGCTTCCCAAGCCCATTTCCATACGGTGGAGAATCTGCTTGAATTGGTGGGATTTTTGGGCGATGACGAGGCAGCCAGAAGCGCTGCCCATGCCATTGCACAGATCATTGATAAAAACCCGTCGTTTATGAATACGCTGGTTGATTTGTTCCGGGCAGAACCGGATGCAAACATCAAACAGAGAATGGCAGAGATCCTTGCCGGAAAGATCGAATACTTCATCATGAAATTGACCGGCAAAAACCGTCGGGCCGCCGCAGACATAATCAAACAGATCCTGCTGCTGGGCCGCAGCAGTGAGATCATCGATTTTTTGAACAAAAACAAGGATTTGGATCTCGAGAATGAACTGGCGGCGATCGTCCGGGAAGCGGTTGCCCTGTCACGCACTTTGGAAACGGACTTCCGCATTTATCTGAATGAACGTTTACTGACAAAATGCGGGTTGGATCGTTGTGAACTTCCTCTATACACCAAACATGAAAAGAGGGAGTTCAAACAGACCAAACTGCTCTATTCATTGTTGATCGCCGTATTTCTGATTTTTCCGGTCATTTACTGCATCCGTCACTTTGATATCCTGCTGGTGGCATCGCCTTGGGAGCAACTGCGTATTTTCATCGTTGAATTCAATTATTATCTGATTTTCTATTCCGCCGCGATCAATCTAATCTACCTGGGGCTGTTGCTCTTTTCCTATTTTAAGGTCAACAAACAATCCCGACTCTGGAAACTGAAAAACGCCACCTTCCTCTTTAAAAGCAGGATGCTGCCGTCCATTTCCATTATTGCTCCGGCATATAACGAGGAAAAAACGATCATCGAGAGTGCCAACTCCCTGCTGAATCTGAAATATCCCGATCATGAACTGATCATTGTCAACGATGGTTCGAATGACTCTACTTTGGAGGTTTTAATCAAATACTTCAATCTGGTCAGGGTGGACTATGTCTTTGACTATAAACTGAACACCAGACCCATCAGGGGCATCTACCGCAGCCCCTCGCGGCCCCGGCTGATCGTGGTCGACAAGGAAAACGGCGGCAAAGCGGATTCTCTGAATGCTGGTATTAATATCTCCAACAAGGAATACTTCTGCGGCATAGACGCTGATTCTCTGCTGGAAGATGATGCGCTGCTGAAACTGGCTTCGCTTACCTTGGATGAAAGCACGGAAACACCTGCGCTGGGCGGAAATGTTTTGCCTATAAACGGCTGTACGGTCAAGCGGGGCCAGATAACCGAAGCCCATATCCCGCCCAACCGGCTGGCCAGGCTCCAGACCATCGAATACATCCGGGCTTTTATGGCGGGGCGCCTGGGCTGGGCGGCACTGAACAGTCTGCTCATCATTTCAGGGGCGTTTGGGCTTTTTCGCAAGGAAAGGATTATTGGCATCGGCGGTTACCTGACCAGCAGCGGAAAATACGCCAAAGATACGGTGGGGGAAGACATGGAGCTGGTGGTGCGCATCAGCCGGATGCTGCGGCAAATGAAACATCGCTATCGGATATGCTATGCCTTTAATGCCAATTGCTGGACCCAGGTCCCGGAAGACATAAAGAGTCTGAAAAACCAGCGCTTTCGCTGGCACCGCGGACTGGTGGATATCCTGACCTTTCACAAGCAAATGCTGTTTAATCCTCGTTATGGCAGAACCGGTATGTTTGCCATGCCGTATTTCTTCATTTTTGAAATGATCGGACCCAATATTGAATTTCAAGGCTATTTAATGGTCATTGCGGCGTTTTTCCTGGGGCTGCTGAATAAAGAGATAGCCCTGCTGCTGTTTATTACCAACATATTGATGGGCGTGCTGATCTCGATTTCGGCATTGCTGATTAGGGAAAAGGATACCAGATTATTCAGCATAAAAGAGATGCTGGTTCTGATCGTGTATGCCATCATCGAAAATTTCGGGCCACGCCAGATATTCAGCCTTTGGCGGGTAAGTGCGTTTTTTGATATGCTCAAACAGTCCAGAGGCTGGGGCGCAGTACAGAGAAAAGATATTGGTCTGGGCAGCAGTGCTGCAATCGAGGTGGAAATGTGATATGAAAAGACAATTGCTTAAGATCACGCTGCAGACGATCCTGGCGGGGATTTGTCTGATAATGGTAGTCCTCCTGTCAGGCCCCGTGTTTTATTGGCAGGATCAAAGCCCGGATGGCCTTAACCATGGCGGGCTGACCGAGGAGCAGCAGGGCCAGGGCATCGTACGCATGATGCAGGCCATAGAAAGGGAAGGTTATGCCGGAGCATTAATCTTCGAATGGATGGATGAATGGGCAAAGAAGACCTGGAGTACGGAACCTTATATGATCCCTTATGAAAGACATGTTTTCTGGCATAATGCCATCGATCCGGAACAGAATTACGGCTTGTTAAGCTACGAACCGGAAATGGCTGCCGACCAACCGGTTGTAGTCAAAGGAGAGGGGTCTATCCGCCGTATTGCGGTCCGGCATGATGCGGCATTTCTGTATGTGGATGTGGAATTTGCTGCCCAACCCGATTTTAGCAAAGAAAAGCTGCTGATTGGCTTGGATACGTATGATCGCGGCCGTGGAGAAATGAAGTTCAGTCCGCATATGAATGTTTCTGCTCCCGGAGGACTGGAGTTTCTTTTGGAATTTGACGCCCAGGATAGCCGGTTGTTGGTTCATCCCGGTTACAATACAGCCAAAAGCCGGTATTCGTCATTTGCAAGTTCGCAGGGAGTATTTGAAGAGATCCGGCCCCTGATTCACGAAGTCAGAGTCAGCAAGGACGGAACCCCAATAGCAGCACAATACGAAGACGGCAGCCGGCTCAATTACGGCGATTTTAAGGCCAATTCCTATAACCACTGGTATTGGGAAGCATCGCTGCTGCATATCCGTCTGCCCTGGGCCCGATTAAACTTCAGTGATCCTTCCAGCCTGATGGTTTTGGATGACAACAGCGGTGCGGAGGAACTGGTCAGGGATCAATTGAAAACCACAAGAACCGAGGGGATCGTCGTTTCCGCTTTGTATTGCGACGCTGCCGAACAGCAAAAGATCGATCTGCTCAGCACTTCAGCCTATAACTGGCAGCCCTGGGAGGTAACCGCCTACCGGGAACGCCTCAAACAGAGCTACTACATCCTCCAAGAGCTCCTTCGCTAACGCTCAGGATGACATTCATGCCAATATCACACTTCACACCTTGGAAAGGCACATCTATTGTCCCCAAGTAATATTTTATATTTCCCCAAATTATTGGTAAGTTATGGACAACCAAAGCGTATATATGGAAACAGAGCAATACATTCCGATAAAAAGCAGGGAAGAGGTGAGGCACAACCGTTATTTTCACCAGACAGAAAAATTATGGGGGAGGAAAAGCCAAGTGAACGAAGAGCGCACCCAGAAATGGGGAATCATCATCGTAGCGTCGATTCTGGCCCTGGGGCTGATCATTTCATCATTTATTGTCAGCAACAGCATGGTTAAGCTGAAAGC
>JAAYCZ010000267.1 GCA_012729495.1 Syntrophomonadaceae bacterium
CAGCTTGGATAGCTCTATCCCTCTGTAATCAAAGGCTCTTGCATAATGGGTTTCCTTGGCTACGTCAATACCTACCACCAGGGTTGAAAATTTGATTTGCGAAATCTTCTCGTTTTGTGTACTTTTCATATAGGGACGCCTCTCTTTCAATCGTTTTTGTGCCTCTTTGGTCGGAATCAGCACAATTCAATTGTATTGGTGGGCGTCTCTTTTTTCAAAGACCGCTTTTAAGGATTACAGGAATGCTCCAATTTTGATTAATTCCAAAAGATGCATGGCCACAGCCAGTACAAACCATTTATGAGCGGGTTCGTCCGGCTGGTGCTCTTCCAGGATCAGACCGATTCTTCGGGCCTCCAGGATTATCTCGTTTTTCCATTCCTCTGTGCCATGACCTCCGTCATCACCAGCCGCCGGCAGATATAAGCCGCGGAGTTTTTCAACCGGAAACATATCACCAGGGCAGACAGTTGCACCCACTTCCCGGTGCAGCTTTACATCATCCAGCCCCTGCGGATTATAGGCCGCATAGATTTGATTAAGCAAAGTGAGCAAATTGATTAATGATTCAATCTGAGCGGCAGCCGGTACCTCCTTCATGAAATCACCGACCAGGCAAATGCCTATACTGTAACCGTTTACCCCCGGCCGGCGTGTGCGCCGATCATTTCCAGCGGCCGGCCCCGTTCAATACTGCCGTTTTTTCTAATTACAAAATGATAACCATCCTATGTTAATCCTCTCCTCTTTGTTGTGAAAATTATTGCTACAATGAATACAATGGCAAATATTACACTAGCCCACCCTGGATGAAATACACAGTAAACAGCCATAACAAAAGGTGTTAATAAGACTCTTGTAATTGCCCTTAATCCTTCACTTTGGCTTATAAATCTGGCAATAGGCGGGGAATGGCGATAATAGAATTGAACAATAGATGTCCCTATATTATTAGTTAAAAGGTACTTGTCCCTAAATTGCCTTAATAGGGTAACGCATGGTTGAAACTTTGATCCATAGGCTGCTGTGGCTATAAAGCATTCATCTTGAGGCTTCTCAACTATCGCTTTTCCGCCGAATGATTCTACCACACTCTGTGCGGGGGCAAATATTCCTCCATCGACTATTATTGGCGATACAAGTCCCTCAATTTCAACACCATTTAATACATATTTTGAATTATTAGTGGTCATCACCAAAGAAATACTCCCTAACAAAAATTTTACTTGCTGGTCTACGGGACTCCAAGTAACTTGAAGTCCCATAGCTTCCGCTAGACATTTTAATGAGGCTAAAACAACACCTTCTGATTCATAAAAACCAGCATCTGATTGAATCTCCGTACCATTAATATAGACTTTATAATTCACTTTATTTGCTTGAACCAGTGTATAAGCTACCGTTTTTATAGCACTATTATTCATGCCTGTTTTTTCAGCTACCACTTTTAGAATACATGATTGATTAATAGTTATTGGATTGCTTGAATCATATAATAACGTTCCATCTCTTCCTGGAACTGGTTCACTTCCGTCCAAGGTATAGTATATATTTGCATCTGCAGTTACTGTTGATAAAAATACTTGGCTTCCTATACTTACTTCTTGATATGATGGTTCCGCTATTGGTCTCGCTACAATATTAACTGGTGGTGAAGGCCCTCCACCACCTCCTCCACTGTATAAGGTATATGTTTCATTCATTATGGGACTATTAACCATACCATCTTTTACAGCAATAGCCTTAATAGTCATTGCTTTATGTACAATTATAGGTTCACTGTATTGAAAGCTTACTGTAGAAGGTGTTAATGGTGTGCTTCCATCAGTTGTATAATAGATAGTGGCATCAGGAGTTTCTGATGTTAATTTTACAATTGTCCCAGTAGGCAATGAACCACCTTTAGGGTATGCTACTGGGACAACCACTCGCTCATAGCTATAAGTATTAATCTCAGTACCTAATTCATTTGGCCAAAAATCAGACTGTATCTGGCGTTCGTTTTCAATACAAATATTAGAATAATAGTACTTGCCACTGGAATCGTATCTTGAAATCGTATCTGTCCATGTATATTCAAAAACTTCGGGAGAAACTTGAGCAAAATGCACTTCAGCTCCAACACTAGATATTAATCCTTCCGGACCATAAAAATCTCTATTTAGCCAATTTACTTGAGAAACTGATTTGGCTCTAACTGATACAGCGATCTGGAAACCATCGATTGTCTCTTGATTTGCTATACTCATAGCTGTAATAACTGGCTTGTCATCAGATGTATTTATATCAATGCCAACCTCCTCTGGCCATATATCTGAAACCATATTTGTATTACCTACCCTTATATTGTTATATATATACCTCCCAGCGATAGCATTTTTTAATACGGTAGTAGTATGTGTATACTCCCATTCCCCCGATGGTGTTTTATTGAAGCCTCCCTTTATTATGCAATTAAATGATTCCATAGAATTATCAGGGCATAATAGCTGGAATCGTATAGATGTAATAGGAGAAACTGAAATAGCTTTGATTGTTAAAAAGGCTTTTGTAGAATCGGGAGTTATTTGACTTGCAATATGAACTGAGGTTATCACTGGTTTATCCGAAATATCTGCTAAAACTGTTTTTGGGATAAATAGTAATAGCAGTAACATTGTTATTATGATAAATAAAAATGGCCTTAATTTTAACGGCATCATTCTAACCTCCTTCAGCTCCAAACACATTTGCAGAAAGAATAGGTTGGGACTTTCCAATCTATAGACATTAACTAATGATTGATTAATGTCTTATATGGAAATTATAACATATTCTTACATAATATAATTCTTCGAATGTTAAACAATCTTATATACAAATGGGTATCTGCGGGATCTGATCTATCGAAATCCTTAAGGGTACCCCGACCACCGAACGGAAGGTGCAGGGGGGTGGGCCGCACTCATATGCGACTCATAATACGCAACGCTCGCAGGAGCGCGCCGGTCGGGTAGCCTGGAACCCTGAACCTGAAACGGGGCTGTAAGTATCCGTCAAGTCGGGTAACCCACAAGGTTCTCATCGAGGATATGCTGGCCTAAGTGCCGAGGCTCTTCTGAAGCCAGCACGTATCCGCATCAGCTACGGTATACAGGCCACCGAGCTGAAGGTGCTGCCCGGCCACCGGCTGGCAAATTCATCCCCGGTGTCAGCCAAAGGGTACCGGCGGATGGGCATGGTCTGGAGCGATCAGTTGGATTGGGATTGAATACATTTAAAGAATCTTGGGAATTAAGCATTAAAAAAACCGGATGGTTAAACGACTATCATCCGGTTTTTCGTAATACCGTTTTAAAACGCTTAATCTTTTAACCGCCAATAACCGGTTTCATATTAAGAATAATCTGCTCCCGATTATTTTTGCCTAGATTAAGAAATTTACGCAAGCTGGCTTCTTTGCCTGTATAACTTTGGATTGGTTGCGCCTCCATCAAACAGCCTTCTTTGATTTTAATGGGATATAAGGCCTGATTGAACATATTCAGTATTGTAATAATTTCCCTGACATCAATTACTATTTTTCCATTAAATTCCTCATTCATTTTATAAGCTACAAACGGTTGATCCTTTAATACCTCTTTAATTACTTTCAAAACTAGCTCTTGATTCCTCGATTTATTTTAAATCAACCTGAACTGAAGTATTTCTAGCAGCAGCAAGATCAACTGGCGAACTAATCCCTGTAAGAAATTCAAAAAAACGTATCTCTCATCAGATAAAGTACCTTTGTTTTTAGCATTAAAAACTGCTCTTAAATCCCCTCCGCCCTTCCCCGAATAACCATTTCCGTTCGGCTATTCATTTTTAACTATTTAGACAAAATTCTATTTTGAAAACAAAATTCCTGTAGTTGGAAGGAAAACGAATCATTGACAGCAAATTATTTGAACTATACTGCTGTTAGAACTCAAGTAGAGGCGGTATTATAATGGCACATGAAGTGGAGTCTATGTTTTATGTTCGGGAAGTTCCCTGGCATGGTTTGGGGGTAAAAGTAGAAGTAGTACCGAAAAGTGCCGTATTTCACGGAGTTTGTTAACGGTGATCTGGTTAATAATTTCGATCACCTCTTCCAAAATAGTTGTATATCAACCTGCTGCCCGACGAGGTCAAAGGGCACTGAAATTTTATTACGCTATGGAAATAATTGTTTCACGTGAAACATTTTCTGTTTTTTCTAATTTACATAACCCGTAATAACGGGCTTTAAGGATCATGGCTCAAGTAAAAAAATTCCGATTGGGCAAAAATTGCTGTCGGCAACCAGAGATTTATTATGATATTTGACCTGGAAAAATAACGAGTTACTACCTCTTTGCTGATCAAAAACATAAATTTTAACCTGGCAATAATAACCCTTCCAATCGCGGAAGGGCTTACACGCAGAAAAAAGTATTAGCAAATCGTTAGCAAAACCTTAAAATTAGATAACTAACAAAAAATACCGGGGCCTTAAAAACCCCGGTATTACTTTATTCTTTCTGGAGCCGATGGGCGGATTTGAACCGCCGACCTGCTGATTACGAATCAGCTGCTCTGCCACTGAGCCACATCGGCATTATGGTTAAAATAACTCGGGGTCTGACCCCGAGTTATTGCTTGAGCCATGATAAATAATATCAAGATTAAGCTCTTCCGTCAAGATTAGGCGTATGCACCGTGATCAAATGTAGGCGCTCATAAATTCGAGTTCGGTGGTGGCCAGCTCGTTGATGATTTCTACTGCCAGACTGATGATAGCTTCGCTTTCGCCTTCCAGTTCTTCTGTAACCAACTGGGCAAAGGGTACCGCGGCCATGCGTTCCACGGCTTCAGCCGCGCTTACATGAACGAAAAAACTGTTCAGCGTCGTGACCATGTTCAGGAAATAGCCTTCGACCCAGGTCTGGATCTGATCTTCATCGGGTTTTTCATCGACAGAATCAAATTTACTTATGAACATTTTGCATCCTTTCCAGCCATTGGGCGGCTTCAAGCTGTGCTTTTTTTACTGTGTCCGGAGCTGGTCCGCCGGGGATGCTGCGTTTGGCCACGCAGTTCATTATATTCAGATGCTCGTAGACATCTGCTTCGATCTGGTCGGAAAATGTTTTAAAGGTTGCCAAATCCAGCTCTTCCAGCGTTTTTTGCTGCTCAATGCAGTACAATACCGCCTGTCCGACTACCGCATGGGCATCGCGGAAAGGCAGTCCTTTGCCGGCCAGATAGTCGGCCAGGTCGGTTGCATTGGTAAATCCGCCACTGGCCCCGGCCGCCATGTTCTCCTTTTGAAATCGACAGGTCCTGAGCATGGGGGCAAACACCAGCAGGCATTTTTTTACGGTATCAATGGCATCAAACAGGGCTTCCTTGTCTTCCTGCATGTCTTTGTTGTAGGCCAGGGGCAGCGATTTCATCACTGTCAGCAGGGTGATCAGATCACCGTAAACGCGGCCGGTCTTGCCGCGCACCAGTTCGGCTATATCAGGATTCTTCTTCTGCGGCATGATGCTGGAACCGGTGGAAAATCCGTCATCCATCTGTACGAAGGAGAATTCGTCGCTGGACCAGAGGATGATTTCCTCGGCCAAACGGGATAGATGCATCATTAATATACTGGCGAAACTGCAGAACTCGATGGCAAAGTCGCGGTCGCTGACTCCATCCAGGCTGTTGCGGGTGAGATAATCAAATCCCAGCTGTTCACGCACGCACTCACGGTCAAGATTGAACCCGGTCGCTGCCAGGGCACCGGAGCCGAGGGGCATGGCCAGCACTCTTTTGCGGCAGTCATCCAGGCGCTCCACATCGCGGCGCAGCATCTCGAAATAGGCCATCAGGTAATGGGCCAGGGTGATGGGCTGGGCCTTCTGCAGATGGGTATAGCCGGGCATTATGGTTTCCAGATGCTCGCTGCTGACCTGCAGCAGGGTCGCTTCCATTTCCAGCAGCAGCTCACGGATGTTGTCTATTTCATCGTTTAGATACATTCGTATATCAAGTGCCACCTGATCGTTGCGGCTGCGGGC
>JAAYCZ010000026.1 GCA_012729495.1 Syntrophomonadaceae bacterium
ATTGTTCCATCCAAAATGATGGAATTCCAATGTTCCTTATTCTGGTGGTAGCCGGGCTTCACCGATTCAAATGCTCCCCGCCAAAAGGATATCCATTCCGGTTGGCATTTCACATTTATCCAAACATGTCCGTCTTTATTGTAAATCCATGCAAAAATCTTGTTGTTCTCCCGATGCCGTATAACACACCAATTCAGATCGCGGAAGGGGTAGTCCTCGTATACATTTTCGTATGTTAGGCAGTAGGCTATGGCCTCTTTTTTATTAGTTATCTTCACCACATCCTTGAATCCGCTGCTAAAAGCAAACAGGGTATCTACCAAAATATGCTCTCGTATATAATCTGTCAAGTCAATTCAACCACCACAAATCTACTATAGCTGAGCTTTGTTTACACTTCGCCTACTAAATGAACACGGCAGCGACCTTTCGTTAAAAGGTGCACACGGTGTAGACTTTTCCAAGCAAGCCGCTCCCACAGGCTGGCTCTATTAAGACTCTATCTTTGATACAATGCCTATATGTTCTTATCGTCCGGAAACCGCTTGATTTCAGGGCTTTTCTTTGTTTTGGCTAAAAAGAAAAGGGTGCATTTCCGCCCCGGTGCTGATATACGTTTACAACAGCTGTAGGTAAAAGCGACACCCCTAATCTGTAATCGTTAAAATGTATGGCTATCGTTAAAAAGTGTAATACTAAATAGTTACACCAAAGTGCTCTTCCACAATCCGGTTCAACTGCTCCGCGATCTTCGGAAACTCCTGATTCAGATCCAGTGTTTTCACGGATATTTGATTTCCGCTCATCTGATACACATTATCTGGTACAAGATCTTCATCGGTTTTCGCGTAGAGAAGCATACCGGAAACCTTATGCCCGGTTCCGGCCAGCTGCACTTCCTTGTTCTTCACATAGGTGAAGATCTGGTACATGTTGCCGGAATGAATCGTCTGCACATCGAAATTTGACTGTAATGTCCGTTCGTAATACTTGGCATCAATAATGAGCGTCTGGTTTCCATATATCAGCGTAATATCTGTCTGCATCGCCGGAAGTAATACGTCATACCCATCATCCAACTGCCACGGAATCTGAAGTGCTCTTGAAGAAAAGCCCTTCACTCGCTGACCGAATTCTTGTGCATAGTACTCAAGAATGAACTTCTCATAGAGCCTGCTCATCCGCTGTTCATCCACAAAACTGGCAAGTCGATATTCACCGCTTTCCGTTGTTAAAAGAGAACCCTCGATCAATAGTTGGCAAATAGCAAGCAGCAACTGGTAATTCCGGTTATTTCTTTGAAAGCGAATATCCGACCAATGGACCTGAGATAGCTCTATCACATCTACTTCAGAAAAATAGAGCATCTCCTTTTTCAGCTCTGCCTTGTATTTTTCATCCACATCTTTTTGATGAAGAAGCAGAAAAACCGTTGATTTAAGGATCTGGTTTAAAAGGTTATTTTCTGACAGCTCATCGTAATCGCAAGTCACGATCATTCGGTGTTCCAGTCTGTTTTGGATTGTTCCCGGCATGTCGATTTTTCCGCGAACAACAGGGAGATTCTCTATTCGATTGATATATTCCCGATAAAGTCCCTGTTTAAGCTGCAGCCCGATTCCTTTTGACAGAATTGCTGCAAACAGATTATGGATGTTGTCGAACGGCTCCTTCTGGATATTATCGTAAACGGACTCCTTCAAGGTGGTAAATGCGTAGGACAGCATATAGTAAATATTCTTAATAAAT
>JAAYCZ010000268.1 GCA_012729495.1 Syntrophomonadaceae bacterium
ACCACAATATCACTGAAGTACATGGTTGCTCCGCCGCCGATGGAATTGCGAACCAGCCGATTGATGCGCTGCCTCTCGCGGATCACGATCACCACCCCGCCGTTCAAAGCATTGAGGCTTTTAAAGGGATTGCAGGTTATATTGCAGGGTATGCTTTCATTTTTCACTAATAAGTTAAAATTCTCATCAGTAATGGTACGGCCTTGGGTGATTGAATTAATGAAATGGTGGTTTTCCGGATGATTGGCCAGCAGGTCATAAATACTTCGGCCGATGACCGATGGTTTATGGTCTACTTTCAATATCCGGGCGCAATTTTCGTTCATCAGCGTGATGGCGCGATTGGCATCCAGCGCCAGCAGGCCTTCCGTCATGGAATCATTGATGACTTCATGCAGGTTTTCGATTTTCTTCATTTCAATTTTGGATTTGATATGCATGGTCGCGGCTACCGCCATCCCCAGGGTTTGATTGTTTCCCAGATCATGGGGCGCGATCATCCCCAACCCGCCGATTAATTTGCCCTCATCAATGATGGGAGAACAAAAACTGCTGGCCACACTGGAAAACAGGCAAAAATGTTCAAAGCCATATAAATAATAAGGTTTGACCAGCGACATCACGATCGAAGCGGTATTGGTTCCGACCAGTTCTTCCCGCCACAAGGATCCCTCAATTGCTCGGGCATTTTTAGCCCATCTAAGTGCCTGTTGATCGCCAATCACTTCCAGCAAACACAGGTTGGCATCGGCCAATACGATTACAAAACCTGAGCCGGCCACGTATTCCAGCAAACTGTTCATAACCGGACGGGAGGCTTCCAGCAGGTAGTCGGATGCTTGCCGGTATTGCTCCAATTCCGCCTGGGTACATATATAGGGATTTTCCCGTAAATACGGATCAATGCCAAAATCATAGCTTCTTTCCCAGGAGTCCTTTATTTCGGGGCGAAGACTGTTTCTCTGTGCAGGAAACTTGTGCAGATCTTCCCATTTCTTGCGCAGCTCTCTGTATGTCATGACTGAATCCTCCCGGCCAAATACTTCTTTTCAATCTATATTATCACAGCAAGTAAAAATGTGACACACAAAGTTTCACAGCGTGATATAAACCATCACTTTTATATTCCCCATCCTGATCAAAATCTTGTCTCGCTGAAACATTTGAGACGTATTTGCTTCCTTTTGTTGCAGATAATGTTTCAGTCTCGTTTGTATTTTTTTGCCTTCACGAAGATAAATGCCTGTAATACCGGCATTTATATGCGTTTCATATGCATTGGCACAATGCTTGCGTATATTGTTTTAAATCGATTCCGCTTTTATGCATTCGATCGCCAATACAGAAAGGAGCGATAATAGACTGCCAAAATATGAATCACAATCCATCGACACAAAACAAATCATAATAAGGAGATGATTATAAATGAGAACCTCTCAAGAATATCTGCAAAAACTGGCCGGCATGCGGCCCAACATTTATCTGGACGGAGAATGCATCGGCCGTGACCATCCCAAAGTTGTCCATGCCAGTTATGCCATCCAGCTTACCTTTGATAAAGCCAGTGACCCCGAGTACAGCAAATGGCTAACCACAACATCTCATGTATCCGGTCAGCCCATTAACCGTTTTAATCATATCCATCAATCACCGGAAGATCTATTGCTGAAGCAGGAGATGACCCGCAAAATGTGCAACCTGGTCGGCGGTTGCATTCAGCGCTGTATGGGCGCCGATTCCATGAACGGCTTGTCGGTGGTCACCAAAAACTGTGACCTCAAATATGGCACTGATTATCATGCCAGATGGCTGAAATACCTGGCCTATTTTCAGGAAAACGACCTGGTCGCAGCGGCTTCCCAGACCGATGCCAAAGGTGATCGCAGCAAACGTCCCAGCGAACAGGATGACCCGGATATGTACCTGCATGTGGTGGAAAGAAGAGATGATGGGGTGATTGTCTCCGGCGCCAAACTGCACAACACCATGGCCCCTTATTCTGACGAACTGCTGGTGTTTCCCACGCGCGCCTTAGCCAAACATGAGCAGGACTATGCCATCGCCTTTGCGATCCCGGCTGATGCCGAAGGTATATATATGATTGGCCGCCAGGCATTTGCCCCGGAAAGACAACCCAATCTGGCCGCGCCTTACCCCAAACTGGCAGACATTGAAAGCATGACGGTCTTCGATCGGGTCTTTGTTCCCAACGAACGCATCTTCCTGAACGGAGAAACCGATATGGGAGGCCAGTTGGCTCTGACTTTTGCCCTCTACCACCGCCACAGCTATTGCGGCTGCAAGCCGGGCGTTGCTGATGTCATGCTGGGTCTTACCGCTTTACTGGCCGATTATAATGGGGTGGAAAAAAAGGATAATGTCCGGGCAACTTTTGCGGACATGATCAGTGTGGCCGAACTGGTCTTTGCGGCGGGTATAGCGTCAGGGGTCAAATCTTTCAACGCGCCCTCCGGTACGCAGGTTCCCAACATCATCTACGCCAACGTCGGCCGTCGACATGCCGGTCACAATATGTATCATGAATATGAATGCTTATGTGATGTCGCCGGTGGATTGCCCGCCACCCTGCCGCTGACGCCGGAATACAACCACCCGGTAGTGGGCGATTTCGTCCGCAAATACGTAAAGCGCCGTGCCGACGTCCCAGAGGAGAATCATTACCGCGCTTATCACCTGGCCAGCGACATTCTGACGGGGGAAGGCGGCGCGGCCTTGCTGATTGCCGGGGTTCATGGCGGCGGTTCGCCCATTATGGAAGATATCGCCATTCTGGGTTCCTACGATATCAACGGCAAAAAGAAATTGGCCAAATTTTTAGCCGGCATTGAGGAAGACTAAGCATAAAAAAGCGCATAGCCAAATAGCCAAGTAGCCAAGGGGACGGTTCTTGTGGCTGGTTCATGGGATAAAGAAACCAGCCACAAGAACCGTCCCCTTGGCTAGATATTCAGCTTTTCCATTAGTTCCAGTTCGGTTAAGCCTATGATCTCAATTAATTTATGGCGGGATGTTTCGCCTTTCAGCAGTATAATGTTCTTTTTGGGAATCTCAAGCAGGCGGGCCAGGAAATTGACCAGCGCCTGATTGGCTTCTCCTTCCACCGGAGGCGCGGTGAGTTTGATTTTCAGGCGCCCGTCCTGTTCACCCACCACCTGATTGCGGGAGGAACGCGGCTGTACCTGTACCTCCAGGCATATGCCCGACGCGCCGGGGGTTATCCTGATGGTCATTGCTTTTCCTCCGGAGCAATGCTGTTCAGCTTTTCGAGTAAAACTTTGATGTCTTTACTGAAAAAGAATTCACTCAATTCTTCAGTCTTGCGCTGGCTTTTCTCCAGCATCTCCAATTCGCCGCTGAGCTGGGCCTTGATCTCGGCGGTCATCAGGTTGAGCCGCTGCAGAACTTCCTGATATACCAGAAAGGCCTCAGCAATTTTTTGGCGGGATTGCGCCAGGATCATGTCGGCTTCCTTCTGCGCATTGGTTTTGATCATCTCTGCTGTTTGCTGGGCCAGAATGAGGCTGTTGTTCATAGTATCTTCGAGTTTATGGTATTGATCGAGTTCATATCTGGCTTTTTGAATGTTTTCACGGAGAAGAACGTTTTCACTGTAGAGGTTTTCAAAATCCTGGGCCAGGGTGAAAATAAAGTTCTTTACTTCTTCGGGATCATAGCCGCGCATTTTTTTCCTGAACTGCTGGTTGCGGATCTCCATGCCGGTAATCATTTGCCCATCTCCTTTCTTTTATCTCTGACAGGGGGACGGTTCTTCTGTCAGATAATCTTGATTCTATGTCTGCAGAGGCATGCCTTTCTATGGTTTTGGTTTAACATTTTGAACGCTTCCCCTTTTTATTCCAAGCAAATCAGCAATTTGGCGAACCGACAAACCTGTCCTTCCTCTCAAATGTGCAATGATCTCTTTTCGTGTTTCCGTTTTCGCTATCAACTCTTCTAAATTTTTTCCCTGCCATTCTTTAGTCAAGTATTCACCGAGATAGATTTGGCCTTCTTCCAACGTAAATGTTGCCTTGTCGGTTACATCCAGGTATTCATTGTGATCCGCTTCCATGGAAAAGCGTATGAATTCTTGTATGGCTTGCTGCTGGTTATTTGAAAATAAAGACAAAACGAATTCAGTGTCTACGTTACTTGATTTCGTATTGTCCGGTATTAAATAAAAGTTGTAACTGCTCCATTTATACTGTTCCAATGATGCAACGATTCCAGCTTTTACGGGATTGTTATGAATATACCGAACGACAGCTATCAAATATTGGTCATCTTCAATCGGCTCACTCTTGAACCGATCCTGAAACAAATGTCCTACGCGATGGTACTTTTGATTAAAGTAGACCGCGTAACTGGCATTAATTCGTTTCATAGTTGTTGCCAGGCTTTCTTCGCTTTCCTTAATAAGCATGTGAACATGGTTATCCATTAGACAATATGCATAGACAGCAAAACCAGTCTCCTTCTTCTTTTTAAAAAGAGTTTGAAGAAACTGTTTTTTATCATTATCGCTTCGAAACAGGTTCTTTCTTTCATTTCCCCGCATCATGATATGATACGTTCCGGTTTCACTCAATATTCGCTGGTGCCGGGGCATAAAGCTCTCTCCCCTGCTGGTTTTTTTGATTCATCACTGGCTTCATTCTATCACCTTGATATCATGCTGACAAGAGAACCGTCCCCCTGTCAAGCCGTTGGGAAAGAGTTGCAAGAGCCGCTCGAAACCTTCTTTATTTATACGCAGTCCCGCCCGGCTTTCCTGCACTGCCTGTTTATATATATATACGACCCGGGTTAAAAGTTTGGGCGGATAATGCTGTCCCTCGATACGTACGGATTTTGCGCCCCAGGCGGCCAACCACTGCAAATAGGGGTACAGGCATCGTTCCTGGGGATAATAGATGTAATTGCGGCAGCGGTAATCGGTAAATATTTTATAGGCCTGTCCGTGTTCATCCAGCAGGGCTGGGTGCGCCTGCATGCATTCCTGCGAGCAATCATCGGGGCTGCCGTCCAGTGCGGTCTGGATCAAACACAGATCCGTAATCATGGCCGTCATTGGCCCCTGTACGATTATTTCCGCAGGTAGCTGCTGGGCCAGCAACGTTTTCATTTCCTCGGCGCTTATTTCCAGTGAAACGGTGATGCGTTCAACTCCCTGATTTTGCAAAAATGATGCTGATTTGCTGTTGGCCACGTTTAACCCGCTGCCGGTCCATAAACTCCAACGCTCAGACTTTAATATATTCAGACTGCCCAGATCGTTGACGACAAAGCCATCCACACCACTTGAGTCTGCCCATTCTTTTAAGCGGTAAACTGCTTTTATATCTTTCTGGGTTACAATGCGCGGGGTTTCCAGGAATATTTTGGGCTGCCCTTCACGGTGGGCATCAAGGATCGGTTTAAGCTTTTCCAGCTCTATTTTATGCTGATGCTGGCGCATGCTGTCCAGTGTGATGATAATATTGTCAACCTCCTGCATCAGCATTTTCTGCAATCCGTCCAGATCAGCTACCGTAACGGTCAATTCGGTTCTGGCCGGGGACGATAATTTTTCCACCGCTGGAGTCAGGAAATCCATTTCCCCTAAAGCTGTTAGTTTCCGGGCGGAGGTATTCCAGGCAGGTTCTCTCCTGCCGTCCAGACCAATATCACCTTTGTCGGTAACTTTAAAAAGGCTGCCGCTGCAAAATTCACGGATGCTGTTCTCCTCCAGCGTTTTTAGTTCCTGCGCCAAAGGCTGATAGTTGTCAGGATCATCGCGCAGTCGGTCCAGTGCCCGGCGGTAGCTGCCGATGATCATGGCCAGCTGTTCCCGGCTGCGCATCCGGCCTTCGATTTTAAATGAGCTGACCCCGGCAGTAATCAACTGCTGCAGGTAAGGATACAGGCAGAGATCTTTCTGGGCCAGGTAATACTGCGGTTCATCAGATCCACCCTGCTCCAGACCGGACATACGGTAGGTCCAGCGACAGGGTTTGCGGCAGCGGCCCCGATTGGAACTCTCCTGAGACATCAGGCTGCTCAGCAGGCACTGGCCGCAATGGGAAATACACATTTCGCCATGGATAAAGTGTTCGATGCCGATATTGCTTTCCCGGTGGATGGCTTCGATTTCCTGCAAACTTAAATGTCGGGTAAGTATGACGCGGCTGAAACCGTTCTTTTCCAGCAAAAGCGCTGACTGCACATTATTTATACCCATCTGCACACTGGCATGAAGAGGTATATTAAGTCCATTCTCCCGGCAGATCTCTGCCACCCCGGGATCCTGAACGATAAAGGCATCAACCTGCAAGTCGGCCAATCGGCACAGGTAATCTTTCAGCTCCGCTAATTCTGACTGGAAGTATAAATTGTTGACAGTCACATATATTTTTTTTTGCTCCTGATGCAGATATTTGACGGCACGGGCCAGTTCTTCATCAGAAAAATTAAATTCCGGGCGCAGCATACGCATATTGAAACGTTTGCCCCCCAGATAGACTGCATCCGCTCCGGCTTCCGCCACTGTCCGCAAAACATCCATGGAACCGGCCGGAGCCAATAACTCCAAATCATGCAACAATGATACAACTCCTTAAAATGGTCTGCCCTACCCGGTTTTTAAAATACTCTCAATATTAATGACAGCACGATAAAACGCACGAACTCAACCGCCATCAGGGCGATAAGAGGGGAAAAATCTATCCCGCCAACCGCAGGTATAATTCTGCGGAAAGGGGCAAGCACCGGTTCGGTAATGTCGGAAATAAACCGAAATACAGGATGGGAAGCATCATGTGGTATCCATGACATTAAAACCTGGGCAATGATCAGGTAAATGTAAACGGTAAACATGGTGTTTACTATGCTGTATAAACTCAATTTAAAATTTCCTCCTGTACAATATTTATCCCAATTCCTGGGAGCGGCGCCAGGCAGCTTCAATGGCATTAAAAAATGCGCTGCGCAGGCCTCTCTCTTCCAGTTGGCGCAAAGCCGCGATGGTGGTTCCACCGGGTGAAGTTACCTGCTGTTTGAGGAGCGCCGGGTGTTCCCCGCTTTCTTCCGACATAACCACGCTCCCCTTCACGGTCTGCAGAACCAGTTCTCTGGCCGCAGCGCTGCTTAAGCCTATATTTACTGCCGCCTCGATCATCGCTTCAATCATCAGGAATATGTAAGCCGGTCCACTGCCTGAAACGGCCGCCACTGCATCCATATCCTGCTCTTTGACGATTATGGCTCGGCCACTGGCGGTAAACAGGGATCTGACTTTTTCCAGATCAGCTGCCGTGGCGAAGCTGCCTGCACACAGACCGGTCATTCCTTCCCCAACCAGGCAAGGGGTGTTGGGCATGGCCCGGATAACCCGCGCAACATCTGGTTGCAGCAGTTCTTCCAGTAATCCGGTGCGTATTCCGGCCGCAATCGACAGTAATATTTTATTTTCCTGCCAGCAGTTTTTGGTATCTGCCAGCACTGCACGAATCTGGTTGGGTTTTACCCCCAGAATAATCAGATCCGCAGCGGAAATCAGCTCTTTTTTGTCGGTGCTGATCGCTTTGAATTCATTGGTAAACAAGCGCATCCGGTCTTCATTCAGATCATTGACGTAAATTTTTCCGGGCGCCTGTTCGGTGCTGCGGCAAATACCCTTGAGCAGAGCATAGGCCATATTACCGCAGCCAATAATGCCAAGGGTCCAGGTCATCTTCTATCCCCCTTGAGTCCTTCCGGCAGCGGGGTGGAGCTTTTACGCATCAGAACACGATGATCTTTGGCAACTTCAACATTGGAGGGAGCAAACAGGAATATGTTGCGTCCCAGCTGCTGGCTCTGTCCGTCCAGCGCATACGTTGCTCCGCTGATAAAGTCGATGATGCGCTGGGATACTTCCGGAGCTGTCGATTCGAAATTAAGGATAACCTGTTTACGGTTCTTCAGATGCTCGGCCAGCGCCTGGACTTCGTCAAATTTCTCCGGTTCGCAAACCATGACTTTGATATTTTTGCTGCTGTGGATACTGACCAAATTAGCTGTCTTGTTTTCTTTTTCCAAACCGGGCGGCAGTTCCATGAACTGTTGCTCATCTTCTTCCCGTATTCCCAGCCATCCCCAAAAACGATCCAATAGTCCCATTGCTGTAGCCTCCCTCAATTATTTATCGTTTGCTTAGTTCTTCGGAATATTCCTTGCATTTGGAAATAATCTTAACCAAATAATGCGCTGCCAATGCGTACGATATTGGCTCCTTCTTCTATGGCGACTTCATAATCCTGGGACATGCCCATGGAAAGATATTTAAGCTCAACATTGGCAAAAAACTGCTCTTTCAACTTTTCCCTGAGATTATACAATTCTGCAAATACAGGACGGCTTTCTTCCCCTACCGAAGCAAGCGGCGCCATGGTCATAAAACCATACAAACGCAATGATAGCAGCTGACCCAGACTATCAAGCAGGGTGGCAACGTCAGCCGGTTCGACGCCCGTCTTTTGCTCTTCGCCGGAAATGTTAACCTGGAGCAGCACCGCCGCCTCAGTTTCCAGATAGCGGGCCCTTTTATCGATTTCCTCGGCCATATGCCAGCTGTCCAGGGAGTGAATCAGATGAACCCGACCGATAATATCTTTTAGTTTGTTGGACTGCAGCCTCCCGATCATATGCCAGCGCCCTGCCGGGAGGGCTGCCTGTTTACGATTTAGTTCCCGGGTACGGTTTTCTCCGAAATCTCTGATGCCCAGTTGATAAGCTTGCTGCGTAGTTTCAATATCCACCGTTTTGGTTACCGCCAGCAAAGTTATATCCTCAGCTCTGCTTCCGCTTTTGCGGGCGGCCTTCTCAACCTTCTGCTGAATGGTGATGAAATTTTGTCTCAGTCTTTCCATTTATGTTCTCCTGTTCGACCTCTGGCGGGTTACAGTTTTACTTTATCCGGTTTGGTAATAATCATTTCATTGGGTTGCAGCCCTTCGACCACAGCGGTTCCATCCTTAACCATCAAAACCTGTACCGGTCTGAAAACTATTTCTTCGCCATCAATACAATATATACCTTTTTCCGGGCCGCGATTAAGCAGAGATTTTTCCGGCAGCAGATAGCCGCTTGCAGATTTCAGGGTCAGTTCTGCACTGACATGGCGCTCATGCAGCAATTCTTCCCTGAATTCAGCAGTCTCAACCATTACCACCAGTTGATTAAAGTCATTTTTAAAATCAATCACTCTGCATTCACCCAGCCGCATACCATCTACGGTAAGGTTCGCTGGCTGATCTTTTCTTAATGCAAAATTTTCCTTCTGCTGCGGAAATAGCAGCAGCAAACGGGTCGGGGCCAAGTTGTCAACGATTTTATAAACGCCCTGACCGGGCTTGAATTCTGCCTCGGGATCATGATGCTGGGAGTGGTAGCTGAATATTTCCGGTCCCGCCGCGGACAGGGTTACATCCTGCAAAACCCCTTCCAGCCCATCTGCCTGACGGGTAAACAATCCGCTGGCGGAAGCACGCAGGGCGATCTTTTCACCCCGACTGAGGTAATATCCCAGCAAATCATTGATCCTGACCTTGCTGCCGTCGCTGACCATATTTTCAAAGAATCCAGCCGCTGAAGCCTTGAAAACGGTTTCCCGGCGCAGAACCAAACCCTGGCCCTGCAGTTTGTCCTCAATGGCTCCATATTGAGCCAGCACCGTGTCCCGTTGATGATAACGATAGGCAATCATTGTGTTGCGCCCCGCCAAATAGATCAAGCTGACGGCCAGTGCGCTGATCAATATGATTACCGCCGTTCTCAGAATCGATCTTTGGAGCCGGGCGCGCTCATTCCTTTCCCGTCTGGGTGACATGATTTCCTCCCTTTAATGGGGAGTAATATCGCTGATATGGCTTCTCCGGCTGTGTTTGTATGTTTCATATATTAATTAAAGCGCGATAAAACTCACTCCGAAAGTTGAGCCTTTACCTACTTCGCTTTCCACGAATACTTCCCCGCCATGGGACTCTACGATGTGCTTCACAATCGACAAACCCAGACCGGTACCTCCTTGGCGGCGGGAACGGGCTTTGTCGACGCGGTAAAAACGTTCAAATATACGCGGCAAACTTTCGCGGGGGATGCCTACCCCGGTATCAGTTATGGTCAGGATCACGCGACTGTCCTGTTTCTTGCAGCGTACAACGATACTGCCGTTTTCGGGGGTAAATTTGATCGCATTGTCGAGCAGATTGATAAAAACCTGGTTGAGCAGGTCTTCATCGGCTTGGATGTAAGAATGATCATTGGGGTAAATCAGATCCACCCGCAGTGATTTTTCGCTGATCTGCGGGCCCAGAATATTTAAGACGTTGCGCATCGAAGTAAGCATGCAGACCGGTTTGGGACGCATCACTCTTTCTTTGGATTCGATGGCCGACAGGCTCAGCATGTCTTCAATCAGGCGGCCCAACCGGTAAGTTTCGGTATCAATAATGGATAAAAAGCGGCGGCACTGGGTGCTGTTTTCCATGGCACCATCCAGCAGCGTCTCCACAAAGCCTTTAATGGAGGTCAGCGGGGTGCGCAATTCATGGGAAACGTTGCCCAAAAACTCGGAGCGCATCTGCTCGAAATTACGGGCATCGGTCACGTCATGAAAAACCGCTACTACGCCGTTCATTTTCCCCTGTTCGTCTTTTAAAGCACTGACATGAATGCGATGGGTTTGGGTACTGGGCAATAGAATAGTTTCGGTAAATACTTCCTTGCCGGTGCTTAAAACATCATTTACCATACTGATAATCTTCTCATTTTCAGTAATGTTAAAAAAGCTCTGCCCGATCAGCACTCCGTCCCGGATTAAGAAAAGATTTTCCGCAGCGCGGTTGGCCAGCACTACATTCGCATCCTGATTTAGAACCAGGACGGCTTCGGCCATGTTGCTGAGAATTGCGTTCATAACGCTGTTTTCATGTATAGCAGGCAGCATCTTTATCACCTTCTGTACACGGGGCCGTCTTTTTCTACAAATTTATAGCCCACCCCGCGTACTGTTTCAATATATTGGGGGTAATTGGAATCATCATTTAACTTCTGGCGCAGATGGCGCACGTGAACGTCAACGGTACGGGTATCGCCGGAAAATTCATAACCCCAGACCTTTTCCAGCAGTGATTCACGCGTATATACCCGTCCCTGATTGGAAGTCAGCAATCTTAGCAGTTCAAATTCTTTCGGGGTCAGTTCCATTTTCACTTCGCCCATGAACGCTTCATGTTTATCCGGTACCAAGGTCAGATCTTTAAAGACATAAGCCTTGGCCCCAACGGCTTTCTCATCGGCGAGGATCTTTACGGCCCGCAGACGGGCATTGACCCGGGCAATCAACTCACGCGGACTGAAGGGTTTGGTGATATAATCATCGGCCCCGGTTTCCAGGCCGAGGATGGTGTCAAATTCTTCACCCTTGGCGGTCAGCATGATGATGGGAATGATCTTGCAGACATTGTCTTGCTTGAGATTACGGCATACTTCCAGACCATCCATTTTAGGCAGCATGATGTCCAGTATGATCAGGTCGGGTAATTCTGATTTGGCCTTTTTCAAAGCCCCCAGCCCGTCATAGGCAACCATCACCTCATAACCTTCTTTTTCCAGATTGAAGCTGACCAGTTCAACGATATATGTTTCGTCATCAACAACCAGAATTTTTTCTCCCGACAAAATATCACCTCAATATCGCAGGCTAAGCAACGCCCCCATACGTCCGGTTATTCCCTGATCCCGGCGATAGGAAAAAAACAGCTCCGCATGACAGGCCGTACATAATGAACAGGTATCAATATTTTCGGCCCTTACACCCTTTTGCTGCAGCATTTGCTGAATGGTTGCCGGCAGATCCCAGTAGCATCGTTCGGTTCTAATCTGGAGGATATTTTCATAACCAGCAAAATTTATTTTCACTTCCTCAGCCAGAGACGAGCTGATTTCAAAACAGCAGCCTCCGATTCCCGGCCCGATTGCGGCCCATAAATCACCGGCCTGGCTGCCATATTCACTTTCCATGGCCGAGACAGCTTTCTCCCCTATCCTTTGCATGGTGCCTTTCCAGCCGCTGTGAACCATAGCTATGGTACGGCGACGGGGATCAAATAAATAGACCGGTACACAGTCAGCATAGAAAGTCAGCAACGCTACTCCGGGATGGTCAGTTACAAAACCATCACAATCCGGCAGCGAGGTATCATAAAAAAAAGCCCCCCGTCCCTGCTGCTGCTTGTCAACCCGGATAATGCTGTCGCCATGAACCTGCCGGCAGCATACTGCCTGCCCTAATTCCAGCCGGAAGTTGGCCAGAAATTTTTCCCGGTTTAAAATAACCCTTTCCGGGTCATCCTCCACATGCAGCCCCAGATTGGCATCAGCAAATGCACCGGTACTACAACCCCCGGCCCGGGTGGAAAAAGCCATATCAGCACCTGCATCCGACCATTTTTCCAGCGTATAATAGGCAATCCCGTTGCCCCTTTTTTTAATCCATGCAGACATTAAATTTCCCTATCACTTTTGTTTCATTTGGTCAATGGTATTGATAAAACCGTTTAAATCAGTAAACTGGCGATATACGGAGGCAAATCTAACATAGGCTACTTCATCCAGATCACGCAGCTTGTCCATAACCATTTCACCAATTATCATGCTGCTGACCTCACGCTCATTTCTATCGCGCAATTCAGCTTCGATCTGAGATACCATATGTTCGATCGCTTCGATGCTGACCGGACGTTTCTCACAAGCCCGGCCAATGCCATTTAACAGTTTGTCGCGGTCAAACTGCTCTCGGGTACCATTCTTTTTAACCACCAGCAGCGGGCGTTCCTCGACTCTTTCATAACTGGTAAATCTTCTTTTGCAGGCTACGCATTCCCGCCGCCTTCTGATGGAAGAACCATCTTCACAGGAGCGACTGTCAATGACCCGGCTGTCTGCCTCCTGGCAGAAAGGACAACGCACACTAACTACCTCCATCCGTAAAAGCCCTTCTGCCCTTATTATGAACAAATTCGCATCTTTATTCAACTGTCAGCACCGATTTAGTAGCGTTCTTCCTCGGGCAGGTATCTTTTAGAGTATTGCGAATCTATCTCGCTGAAGGTCGGTACTTCCACCAGAATAACGTCCCGGCCGATCCTGACGATTTTATCCCAGGGAACAATGACTTCCTCCCGCCGGGAAAATATGCTCCAGCCCCGCAGCCGTCCCGGCAGCACAAAGGCCAGTACCTTGCCTCTTTCCATGTCCAGATCGATATCAATGATGTTGCCGAGTTTTTTGCCATCCAGTATATTGACAACTTCCCTCGCCCTTAAATCAGATATTTTTACCATCATATTACCCTCTTTCCATCAAACAGAATATACTCTTCTGTTAATATATGAAAAGTGTGAACAAAAGTTGACTGTTGCTGCGACATGAGAGGAAGGAGGGGCTGCGCGCGAAATTCTGGGAGTTTGAATTTAAATTTTAAATCTATCCGTTATAGTATAGTATTTTATTGTGTTTTACTTTACAATTATAAAGAATAGGATTTATAATTTTATTTGGGAATATGCCATATAATGGCATTTGTTAAAGTGATATAACTTAAATTTTTGTAACCCAGTCCTGCTTGTTGCGGGCACTATATTGGCAATATAGGAATTATAAGCGGAAAGGAGTTGAATCATATGTCACATGATGCACATCCAGTCGAAGAAAAAAGCAAAGGGGCTTTAATGGTTTATAATCTGTTGGGTTTTCTGCTGGCAGCTGTGATCGGCGGCGGATTACTGTATGCCTTGATCTATCTTCTCAACGCTTAATTAACTCCTAAAATAATATTAGAATTATAATCTGAGCTCAAGGTTATCAACCAATCTGAGCTCAGATTTATTTTTATTCCCGCCCCTGGCATAAGCAAGCCAGATTGGTAACTTGCATCCTTTGCAGCTGTATACAATTGTTAATCTATAAAATCATCGTGCATTTGTGTTATTATTTATTTTAAATAATAATGATGCGTTTAACATGTGTCTTTTAAATGAGGATTTTGCATAATTAACTTTTTTTAGTTATCAGGTACCTTTTAAAAATGTCATCCTGAGCGTTAGCGAAGGATCTACGGCACTTACGAGACTCTTCGCTATCGCTCAGAGTGACAGTATTGTATGAAATATTGAATTATGCAAAACTCTCAAATTTAAGAATAAAATAATTCAGAAGGAGTGACCCCCATGTCAATGCAGATCAGCTATCAAAAAACGTCCAACCCTAAAGCAAAACCTGCTTCATCAGAACTAGTCTTCGGACACTATTTCAGCGATCACATGTTTATTATGAATTATACCGAAGGCCGGGGCTGGTATGATCCCCGCATCGTTCCTTACGGACCGCTGCAGTTGGATCCTTCGGTTATGATATTTCACTACGGACAGGCTACCTTTGAAGGTTTGAAGGCATACCAGGCAGCTGATGGCAGGATACTTTTGTTCAGACCGAGTGCCAACATGGCCAGAATGAATATATCCAATGAACGTCTTTGTATTCCCCAACTGGATGAAGCATTCGCGGTGGAAGCCATCAAGGCGCTGGTTAATTATGATCAGGACTGGATCCCGGATGGAGAAGGCAACTCCCTTTATATCAGACCGTTTGTCATCGCTACGGATCCGTATCTAGGGGTAAGACCGGCTCACAATTACCTGTTCATGGTGGTTTTGTCACCGGTGGGTGCCTATTATCCCGAAGGCATCGATCCGGTCAAAATATATGTCGAAAGTAATTATGTCCGGGCGGTCAAAGGCGGCCTGGGCTTTACTAAAACCCCCGGTAATTACGCGGCCAGTCTGAAAGCACAGGAGGAAGCCCAAGAAAATGGATATACCCAGGTTCTCTGGTTGGATGGAGTAGAGAAAAAATATATCGAAGAAGTTGGCACCATGAATGTGTTCTTTAAGATCAACGGTGAAGTCATTACCCCGTCCCTGGAAGGCAGCATCCTGGCCGGCATCACCCGCGATTCCACCATCAAATTGCTGCGCAGCTGGAATATCCCGGTTGTCGAGAGAAAAATCAGTATCGATGAGCTCTACGCCGCGCATGCCAACGGCCAGTTTGAGGAAGCCTTTGGCACCGGTACCGCAGCGGTCATCTCCCCCATCGGCGAATTAAGTTATAACGGCAGAAACATCACTATCAACGACGGTACCATTGGCCCCGTATCGCAAAAGGTTTATGATACCATCACCGGCATTCAGAGCGGTGTTGTTGAAGATAAATTCGGCTGGACGGTTGAAGTAAAATAGCTGTAGAAAAAGGCAAAGAGGAAGGCTTGCAGAGACGGTGCAAGGTATGGGGACACACTCCTTAGGGGGAATGTCCCCGTGTAAGTCAGGTACGTTTTTGACTTGCGCGCATTTTTGTCAGTCTTATCTGAGGTTTATGCATTAGCCCGCTTGGGATATTTCCACCCTCAGTCTGTCAATAAAGTCCAAAATCGACAGAGCGAGCAAAAAAGGCGAAGAGCCAGGCTTGTAAAAAGCCTGGGCTTGAGGCGTACATATGGTACGCCGATTGAACGGGATGATTACATAACGCAGCTATTCGCCTTTTTTGACGCTCTGAGGGGACGATATTTCGTCCCCTCTTATATCTATTTGATTTGATAATAGCAGCGTTTGGGTGAGTCCAATTGATCAGCTTGTTTGAGCTTTTTGATGATCTTGTCAACGTCCTTCTTGTCCACTCCGGATAATTCGGCTGCTTCTTTGGCGCTCAAGGCTTTACCCGCCTTTTTAAAAGCTTCCAGAACCTTTTTTTCATTATCCATGCTTAAGCAGCTCCTTTCACGTCTAGTATGTTGTCATACCATGTAATTTATTCTAACCCGGGAATCAATCATCATTTGATAAATTAATCTCCGTCCAATAAATTGCCGATGGTGCCCAGCAGCGATCCTTCATCTTTGCGTTGCACATTCGGGCCGGCCTGACTGATGATACGATCGGCCAAACGGCTGAAAGGCAATGACTGCAGCCATACGGTTCCCGGTCCCTGCAGAGTGGCAAAGAACAGCCCCTCGCCGCCAAACAGAACTGATTTTACTCCCTTAACCATTTCAATATCATATTTCACTGTCTGGGTGAGCGCTACCAGGCAACCGGTATCCACCTTCAGTATTTCTCCGGAAGCTAATTCTTTTTTACATATAGTACCGCCGGCATGTACAAAAGCCCAGCCATCACCTTCCAACTTCTGCATGATGAACCCTTCCCCGCCGAAAAAGCCTACACCCAGCTTGCGTTTAAAATCGATCCCCAGCGAAACTCCTTTGGCCGCACACAGAAACGCATCTTTCTGGCAGATGACTTTACCGTTGTACTGCTTGAGATCCAGGGCAATGATTTTGCCGGGATACGGTGCGGCAAAAGATACTTTCTTTTTACCCCGGGACTGGTTGGAAAAAATCGTCATGAACAGACTCTCCCCGGTTATAAGCCGTTTGCCGGCCGAGAACAGTTTGCCCGTCAATCCCCCGCCGGAACTTTTGTCCGAACCGTCGCCGAAAATCGTTTCCATCTGAATACCGGACTCCATGTACATCATGCCCCCGGCTTCCGCGATTACACTTTCCCCGGGATCGAGTTCGACCTCCACAAATTGCATTTCCTCACCGTAAACTACATAATCGATTTCGTGAGCCATTCTTCATCTCCTCCTTAAATTATCAATTCAGATTCTAAATAAATTTGGGCGGAATAGTTGTGGCTGAATACCCGGTCATATTGGGAATCGTCTGCAAACCTTTGGTAATCAGTAATTTGGAACTGCCTTCCGCTAAAATCCTGCCCGCTTCACTTTCCACCAAAACGTGCGCCAAGCAAATGGTACGTCCGATTTTGATTCTTTCCCCCCTGGCTATAATCATTCCACCGGTTACCGAAGCCAGATTGTGAACATTAACATCCATGGAGATCAGACCCACATCTTCCGGCAATTCTGAATAGGGTGCCCAATAAGCAGCGGTATCGATAATAGAGGAATATACCCCTCCCTGGATGGCGGCATAGGGAGAGAGATGTTTCTCTTCGAGAATAATTTTCACAACCGAATAACCGATTCCCATATCATCAATGACCATGGACAAATTTTTAAAAAAAGGAGCACGGTTGATCAGTTTGATTAATTCCTGGATATGCAAACGATTAAGTTCCACAATACTTCGGATTCCTTTACCTATTTTTTAACTAATCTCATTATGTCATTTAAAACTATAGTGCAGCAACCGAAAATATTCTAAAAAAAAGGAGTTTAACTCCCGGCCAGCGATGTCCTCATTTTTTTTTGTAACGGTTTTATTTCAATATGACACTTTTATGTACCAAAAGTGTCACACAATTTTTTTGCAATTCATAAATGTGACACATTTGATACAGCACAATTTTTCCCTTCGCGAGTATATAATTGGGGGTTCATATAATTATATCCCCTAAATTTAGGCCTTTTTAAGTTTGCTTGAGAATTTTTTCACACTTGGCATGCAAGTTGCATTATATATGGTCAAACAAAAGAAAAAGAAAAAACCACCCGACCATAAATACTAAAAGAAAAGGAGCGGTGAACATGAACGCAGTAAGAAAAATGTACAACAACACATATGCAGCCAAAACCAACACCAATAGAAATGAACTCCACCTGGTTAAAGATGAATGCCGCAAAGAAGATTGCGTAACCGTAAACGGCAAGATCATGACCAAACATGAACTGAACGAAAAACTGGCTTACTTCTACGAACACGGCGGACCGGTCATGGATATCTAGCAAACGACAGAAATAATTGCAGGAATAGAAAG
>JAAYCZ010000027.1 GCA_012729495.1 Syntrophomonadaceae bacterium
TAAAATGCGTAATACATTTATCGTGATTCTGGCTATCGTTCTGCTGGGTATTTGCCTTCTTAGCGGCGGATGCAGCAAACCTGATCAGAGTACCATCAAGGAGTGGCAGGAATTATTAAAATTTCCGGCTGACAAAGAAAAGACACAGCCCAAGGGCTATAATGACATTTCTCAGCAAGCTGAAACCGGCGTAACTAAACCGGGAAAAGTTTTGCAGGTGAGTCTTTACTTCGCCGATGCCGGCGGACAAAAATTGGTCAGGGAAGAACGTAATATTGTCAAAGTAGAAGGTATTGCCCGGGAGACGATGGAAGAGTTGATAAAAGGACCGGCCAATGTAGAATCAACCCGGGTATTTCCTGCCGGTACCAGACTTTTGGATATCAATCTGAAGCCGGATGGATTATGTATCGTTGATCTGAGTTCCGAAGCCGTTCAGGTAGCAAATCGAACCCAGGAAAAACTTATGATCGATGCGGTTGCCAAAACGCTGGGGCAGTTTCCTACGGTTCAGGAAATAACTTTTATGATTAATGGGGAAAATGTCGATAGTATTGGCGGCTATATTGATCTGTCGGCACCGATACGTCCCGATTACAGTTCGTAAAGTAAGGAGGAGAAGAATAGTTTGCAATGCTGGTATCCGACGCTTAAAAGTGATACAGTATTTATGAATTGGATCAGAACCCGTTTGTCTTCGGGGGGGATTCCAGCCGCCCCAGAGATTGCGGCTAAACAATATTAGAGGTGTTGCAATTTGAATGATACCAGACCGATTGGTATTTTCGATTCGGGCGTCGGAGGTTTGACGGTTGTAAAATCACTGTTGGAACAGTTGCCGGGGGAAAACTTCATCTATTTTGGAGATACAGCTCATCTTCCTTATGGTAATAAGAGTCAAGCTGAGCTGTTTCAGTATGCCCAGGATATTGTAGAATTTTTACTGCAGCAGGATGTAAAAGCCATTGTGGTAGCCTGTGGAACCCATTCATCGATTACCTTACCCGATATTGAGAAGAATTGTCCCGTACCAATCATGGGCGTGGTGAAAGCGGGTGCAGTTTCGGCAGTTAAAGCTACCCGCAACGGCAAGATAGGTATTATCGCAACCCAGGCCAGTGTCAACAACGGCTCTTATCGAAAGCATATTGTATCGCTGGGAGATTATCAGGTGTTTGCCAGTGCCTGTCCACGTTTTGTGCCGCTGGTCGAGGCCGGCATTTTTTCCGGAGCTGAATTGGAAACGGCGGTTAAGGAGTATATTTCTCCCTTGCTGGAGCAGGGAATTGATACACTCGTTCTGGGCTGCACTCATTATCCTTTCCTGGCCGATGCCATCGCAAGTTTTACGGGGGCGGAAGTGACCCTGGTTGATCCGGCTGTAGGTACAATACAAGAATTAGCCGCTATTTTAAACCAAAATAACATTAAGAACCTTGCAGCGCAGGGATATGGCAGATTCTATGTAAGCGGAAATGATCAGTCTTTTTTCCAGGCCGGATCTTTGCTTTTAAACAATATGATCCAGCAAGTGGAAAAAATATGTTTTGATTGATGCGGGGGAAATGATGAATACAATAGGTTTTACTACCAGCATACCGGTTGAAATTATCCTGGCCGCCGGGAAAATACCAGTCGATTTGAACAATGTATTTATTTCATCAGACAAGGCCGGGCTATGGGTGGACAAGGCTGAAGAAGTTGGTTATCCGCGCAATAGCTGCGGTTGGATCAAGGGACTGTATACCGCTTGCCTGCAGATTGAACCGGAAGCGGTCATTGCCGTAATGCAGGGTGATTGCAGCAATACCATGGCCTTAATGGAGACCTTGCAGCTACGGGGCGTTCCTATCTTTCCATTTGCCTACCCTTATGACCGCAATGCGGACATGCTTAAATATGAAATAGAAAAACTCATGCACATCTTTGCTGTCAGCTGGGCCGAGGTGGAAAAAGTTCGCCGCGATTTACAACCGGTGCGTCAGCTGTGCCAGGAATTGGATTGCTTAAGCTGGCAGGAAAATCGGCTGACCGGTTGGGAGAATCACTATTATCTGGTTTCTTCCAGCGATTTTAACGGCAATCCGCAAAAATATGCCGAAGAACTAAAAGCTTTAATTGCCGAGGTCAAACAGCGTGAGCCTTATAAAGAGAAGGTAAGGCTGGCATATATCGGTGTTCCGCCGATATTTACTGACTTATACCAGTATATCGAGTCTTTGGATGCACGTGTGGTATATAATGAAATCCAACGACAGTTTTCCATGCCTTTTGCTGGTCAGGATTTAGTCGATCAATATCAGCAGTATACTTATCCTTACGGAGCTTATGCCCGGCTGGAGGATATTGAAAAGCAAGTCCGCCTGCGGCAGGTGGACGGAATTATTCATTATACCCAGACTTTTTGTTTTCGCCAGATCGAAGATATTATTTTCCGTGAGAAACTTGACCTGCCGATTTTGACTCTGGAAGGGGACAAGCCCGGTCAGGTTGATGCCCGCAGCAAGATGCGCATCGAAGCCTTCATTAATATGCTTAAATATTGACCTGATTTGCTATAAATTTTGCTATTTAGCTCCTAACCAACTTGGACAAAGGATCTTAATCTGGTACTTTTAAAAATAGGAAGGGGCAATCATACCCTCAATGAAGCGTACCGCTTGTTACAGCAAAATTCCTGAATATCCATCCTGTGTTTCCAGCAGAGCCAGTTTATATAAATTGTCAAATGATAAGTATCAGTCAGAGAGCTTTTATCAAATATTATGGGGTCAGTTCGTTTGCAGCCAGGGAGTGAAACGATGCTAGGTTTGGATTTAGGTTCACGCAATGTAAAAATCATTGCAATGCATAACTTTGACATAACCGCTCAGCTCAGCTTTGATACGATTGAATTTTACCGTACCTACGGCAAAACCGGCGCAGGAAGTTTGCGCATTGATCTGTCTGCATTGGGCTTTGGAGAGGATCAGCATCTGGTTGCCACCGGTTACGGCAAGGTCAGTGTTCAGGTTGAGGGTGCAGTTCACCTGCCGGAGATTCAGGCCCATGTGAAGGGAGCCGTTTACCAGAGCGGGCATGAGGATTTTACCCTGCTGGATATCGGTGGGCAGGATACTAAAATCGTCAAGGTGCGGGGCGGACGAGCAGTGGACTTCCTTACCAATGACCGCTGTGCAGCGAGTTCCGGACGTTATCTGGAAAATATGGCTGCGGTATTAGGCATTAGTTTGCAGGAGTTGTCCCGTTGCAGTTTGAATCCGGTTGAACTTAATTCTACCTGTGCTATATTCGGAGAAACCGAAATCATCGGTAAAATCGTGGCCGGCTATCCTTTGGCAGAACTGGCGGCAGGTATCAATTATTCCCTTTACCGGCGCTTTGCCGGGATGCTGGAAAGACTGAGCAGCGACCTCATCGTAGTATCAGGAGGAGTTGCCCAAAATGAAGCGATGATGAATATCATTGCCCGGGAAAGTGGCCGACAGGTGATGTGTCTGCCCCGGCCTCAGTTTAACGGTGCCTTGGGAGCCTGCATTTATGGCTATGAAATATTAAAAGATACATAAGGAGAAAATATGCGGCGGATAAATGTTGATGAAATTACACTAGCAATCAGGGAGATGGTGATTGAAGCCAATACCAGACTGCCTGAAGATATTAAATCGGCTCTGGCCGATGCGATGGAAAAAGAAACCTTTCCTCGGGCGCGAAAGATTTTGGGTATTTGTCTGGAAAATGCAAATCTGGCTGTTTCTGAAGGCATGGCTCTCTGTCAGGATACCGGCCTGGCCGTAATTGATCTGGAAATAGGGCAGGAGCTTCAACTGTACGGGGGGGATCTGGAAACTGCTGTCAACAAAGGTGTCAGTGAGGGTTACCTGGCGGGCAGTCTGCGTAAGTCGATGGTCAGAGATCCTTTAAACCGAATCAACACCGGTGACAATAGTCCGGCAGTTATACATATTCATATTGTATCCGGAGAAAACTTAAAAATAACGGTTTTGCCCAAGGGAGCGGGCAGTGAAAATATGGGTCAGATGGCGATGCTGAAACCTGCCCAGGGAGTTGACGGGGTGAAGGATTTTGTCTTAAAAGTCGTTCAGGAAGCAGCCGGCAATCCATGTCCCCCGGTTATTGTTGGCGTAGGTATCGGTGGAAACATGGAGAAGGTAACCATGTTGGCCAAGCAGGCATTAATGCGCGAAGTCGGTCAGAAGAACCCTGATATTCAGTTGGCCGGACTGGAGGCAGAACTGCTTGGAAAAATTAATCAAATGAAGATTGGACCGCAAGGTTTAGGAGGAGATACGACTGCCCTGGCAGTTCATATTGAAACGTATCCAACCCATATTGCCTGTCTGCCTGTGGCTGTATGTCTCGGATGTCATTCCACCCGCCGCGTGAGCAGGATATTATAAAAAGCAGAAGGAGTAACAGCTGATGGCCAAAGTATTATCAGCCCCACTTACCCGGGAAGATATAGAAGGATTAAATGTTGGTGACGAAGTGCTCATTCAGGGTACAGTTTATGCAGCCCGGGATGCAGCCCATAAAAAAATGATCGAGGCGCTGGCCGGCGGGCAGGATTTGCCCTTTCCACTGCCTGGTCAGATTATATATTATGTCGGTCCGTGTCCAGCACCGGCGGGAAAAGTTATCGGTTCGGCGGGACCGACCACAGCAGGCAGAATGGATGCTTATGCCCCGGCGCTGCTGACAAAGGGATTGAAAGCCATGATTGGCAAAGGACCCCGTAACGAAGACGTGATTGCTGCCATACAGGAGCACGGCGCGGTATATCTGGCAGCCATTGGCGGAGCAGGAGCTTATCTGGCCCGAAAAATAATGGCCGCGCAAGTGGTTGCCTACCCTGAGCTGGGACCGGAAGCGCTGCTTAAATTAGAGTTTAAGGATTTTCCCTGCATTGTGGCTATAGATTGCAGAGGCAATAATATCTACAACAGAAATTTGAATAAAGGAGCATCGGTATGAACAGACTAGGAGAACGTAAGCATGATGAACTGCGTCCCGTGCAAATGACACCTGGATTTGTCAAAAACCCGGACGGCTCAGTTCTGATTCAGACCGGAAATACTATTGTATTGTGTACCGCGATGGTGGAGGAGAAGGTACCGCCATTTTTAAAGGGCAGCGGTTCAGGCTGGGTCACCGCCGAATACTCACTTCTTCCCGCCTCAACCGATACCCGCAGCCCGCGTGAAGCCAGCAAGGGAAAAATTACCGGCCGAACTTCAGAAATCCAACGTCTGATTGGCAGGTCCTTGCGGGCGGCGGTGGACTTCCAAGCGCTGGGAGAGCGAACTATCTGGCTGGATTGTGATGTACTGCAGGCTGACGGCGGTACACGTACAGCTTCCATTACCGGTAGTTTTGTGGCCTTATCTTTAGCGGTGAAAAAATTAATTGCTGCCGGAACCTTAGCCCAAAATCCCATCATCGATTACCTGGCGGCTACCAGTGTAGGTATTGTTAACGGCGTTCCGATGCTGGATCTGGAATATGTTGAAGACTCCGCCGCAGAAGTGGATATGAATGTGGTCATGACCGGCTGCGGAGAATTCGTGGAGATACAGGGTACAGCGGAAGGGAAACCTTTCAGCCGGAAGGAAATGGATCAATTATTGCAGCTGGCAGAAAAGGGAATCCGCGAACTGATTAGCTTGCAAAAAAGCATTTTGACCGAGGAGCTATAATTCCCGATGAAGACAAAATTATTAATTGCCAGCCGCAATCAGAAAAAGAAAAAAGAACTACAGCAAATTTTAAGCGGGCTTAACTTTGAACTGCTCAGTCTGGACGATCTGCCTCCCCTGCCTGAAGTTGAGGAAGACGGGACAACATTTGCCGAGAATGCCATAAAAAAGGCCGTCACCGTTGCCCGCCAAACCGGGCTGCTGGCCTTGGCCGATGATTCCGGACTGGTAGTAGATGCGCTGCAGGGAGCACCAGGAGTCTTTTCCGCCCGCTATTCAGATCCGGAGGCCAATGATGAAAAAAACAACCGCAAGCTTTTGCTGGCTATGCAGGATATCCCCGATGCAGATCGATCTGCCCGTTTCGTTTGTGTTATTGCCCTGGCCGAACCGGATGGCCAGGTGCAGACCGTGCAAGGAATCTGCGAAGGGAGAATCGACAAAGTATTAAAGGGCAGTGCAGGCTTTGGCTATGATCCCTTGTTTATACCGGATGGATTTGAGGAGAGTTTTGCGCAATTGGATCCGTCTATTAAAAATACCATCAGTCACCGTGGCCAGGCACTGGAATTCATCAAGCCGGTTCTGGAGAAGATAAATATGGGGGGAGAAAATTGCTGATTGGGGTTGTGGCAGATACACACGGTGATACGGACAAAATCTGCCAACATCTTAAACAATGGAAACTTGATCAGTTGATTTTTGCCGGAGATTATTACCGCGATGGAAAAAAAATAGCGCAGACCCTGCAAATAAATTATTATGGTGTTAGGGGCAATTGTGACCGTAGTGAACCCAGTGCCCGGGATGAAGAAATCGTTACGGTAATAGATAAAAGATTTTATATTCTCCACGGGCATCAATACGGGGTCAAGCAAAGTATGACCCGTCTTCATTATCGGGCCCTGGAGCTCGAAGCTGACGTTGTCATCTATGGTCATACCCACGCTGCGCAGCTGCAACAGATCGACCATATCTGGATGATCAATCCCGGCAGTGCCAGCCGCCCCAGATTTGACGACCGCAGCAGCTATGTACTGATCGAGATGGATAAAAACCTTTTCCAACCTCGTTTAGTTTATATATGATAACTACTTTCTTAAAGACTACCAGGCAATATGTTTGGTTGTACGAATCATCCATCTTTAGAAAACAAGGGAGGTCAGACAAATTTGAAACAAACCGCGCTTATTTCAATGCACCGCAAATATCAGGGGAAATTGATCGATTTCGGGGGGTGGGAACTCCCGGTCCAGTACGCGGGCATCATCAAGGAACACCACATGGTAAGGCAGAAAGCCGGCCTCTTTGATGTTTCCCATATGGGGGAAATCGAAATAAAAGGGGCCAGAGCAGAAGAATTTGTGCAAAAGCTGGTCACCAACGACATCAAGGTAATGTCCGATAAGGAAGTGATCTATACCCCAATGTGCTATCCCAACGGCGGGGTGGTCGACGACTTGCTGGTATATCGTTATTCTCCCCAGCATTATTTTTTGGTCGTCAATGCTGCCAATACCGATAAGGACTTTGACTGGATTAAAAGCAACAGTCCCGCCGACCTTGAGATCAGTAATGTTTCTTCCCAGTATGCCCAATTGGCAATCCAGGGACCGAAAGCACAAGAGATCCTGCAAAAACTGACTGATTTTGATCTGGAACAGATTGAATTTTTCCATTTTGAGCCCAAGATCAAAATATCCGGTACCGACTGTATCATCTCCAGAACCGGATATACCGGTGAAAATGGCTTTGAACTGTACCTTGCCCCCGAACAAGCGGTACAGCTGTGGGAAGATATCCTACAAGCCGGAGGAGAAGATATTGCCCCCATAGGTTTAGGGGCCCGTGATACCTTGCGCTTTGAGGCCAAACTTCCTTTATATGGTCAGGAAATTGATCAGGACATTACCCCCCTTGAAGCCAAACTGGGCTACTTTGTGAAACTGGGGGGCGATGACTTCATCGGCCGCGATGCTTTGCTGCGGGAAAAGGAAAACAAACCGGCTCGCATTCAGGCAGAGTTTTATATGCTGGGCAAAGGCATCCCCCGCGCCCACTTTGATGTACAAAAAGACGGTCAAAAAATCGGTTGGGTAACCAGCGGCGGCTATTCCCCCACGCTGGATAAAAATATCGGTCTGGCGCTTATTGAAAGTCAATACTATAAAGACGGCGCACTGATTGATATCATCATCAGGGACAAGCCTGTTCAGGCACAGATAGGCGAGGGGATCTTCTACCGGAAAAAAAGCAAGAAGAGAAGTGCACCCCAAGCGTAAATCAGCAAGCAATCAAGCAAAAGCATAGGAGGATGATTTTAATGAACATACCAGAAAATCTTTATTATTCAACTGAACACGAATGGGTAAGAGTAGAAGGTGAGCAGGCTTATATAGGGATTACTGATTTTGCCCAGGAACATATGGGGGACATTGTATTTGTTGAACTTCCTGAACTGGATGCTGAAGTAGCTGCCGGCGATCAGATCGGGGTAATTGAATCAGTAAAAGCGGTATCTTCCATGTTTAGTCCGGTCGGCGGGAAGATTATCAAAATTAATGAGGCGCTGGAAGATACACCGGAATTATTAAATGAAGACCCTTATGAAAACTATATTCTTGTCGTACAGATGAATGATCCCAGTGAACTGGATGCCCTGCTCACCCCGGTAAAATATGCGCAGCTGTGTGAAGAAGAGGAGCGAGGGGGTAAATAATATGGCCTATACCCCCAATCCGCAGCGGATTGCAGATGAAATGCTGCAGAGCATTGGCCTCAACAGCATGGATGAATTATTTGCCGATATCCCCGGGGATATAAAATTAAACCGCCCTTTGACGCTGGCACCTCGTCACAGTGAAATTGAACTGCGCAAATATATGCAGGAGTTGGCCGGCAGAAATATTAATGTTGAACAATACCCCTCTTTTCTGGGGGCAGGTGCATATGATCATTTTGTTCCGGCGGTGGTGGATCAGATTCTGCAGCGCTCTGAATTATATACCGCTTATACGCCCTATCAGCCGGAAATCAGCCAGGGTATTTTACAGGCGATTTTTGAGTACCAGACCTTGATCTGTCAGTTGACCGGCATGGAAGTTTCCAATGCATCCATGTATGATGCCGGAACGGCACTGGCAGAGGCCTGCCATATGGCCTGTGATGCCAGCAAAAGAAAAAGGATCCTGGTGCCCGATACGGTTCATCCGGAGTATACAAAAATTCTGAATACCTACAGTATCGCCGGTAAAACGCAGATAGAAACTGTTGCCGGTCATAACGGTGCAGCCGATATTGACCGGATGATGGCGATGATTGACAAGGAAACGGCTGCGGTTGTAGTTCAAAACCCAAACTTTTTTGGCAATCTGGAGGATATCAGCCAGATTGAGCAGGCGGTTCATCAACACAAAGGATTGCTCATCATGATCGTTGATCCTATTTCACTGGGAATATTAAAATCATCGGGTGAATACGGTGCTGATATTGTGGTGGGTGAGGGGCAATCCCTAGGCAACGGTTTGAATTTCGGGGGGCCGTATCTTGGATTTATGGCCAGCAGCAGTAAATATATGCGTAAACTGCCTGGACGAATCGTTGGTCAGACCCTTGATTTTGAAGGAAGGCGAGCTTTTGTTCTGACCTTGCAGGCCCGGGAACAGCACATCCGCCGCGAACAGGCATCCTCCAATATTTGTTCCAATCAAGCCCTGAACGCACTGGCGGCCAGTATTTATCTGGCCATGGTGGGGACGCAGGGACTCAAAGAGATCGCTGTCCGCTGTCATCAACTGGCTGTTTATGCCCGTGATGAATTCGGGAAAACCGGGTTAAAGTTAAAATATGACCGGCCTTTTTTCAAGGAATTTGCGTTACAGGTCAAAGACCCCGGCGCGGTCAACCGCATGCTGCTTAAAAACGGTATAATCGGCGGCTACGAGCTGGAAGATGCTCTTTTGCTGGCTTTTACCGAGAAACGTACCCGGGCGGAAATTGACCGGCTGGTGTCACTGATTGGAGGGTATGCAAATGACTAAACTTCTTTTCGAAAAAAGTATCCCGGGCAGCAATTCCTTCTTTTTGCCTCCCCTTGATTTTCCGGCAGCAGAAGTGACCTCAACCATTCCGGCCGAATTTTTGCGCCAGGGAGAACTTGATCTGCCGGAGTTAAGCGAGGTGGAAGTGGTCCGCCATTACACCGCATTGTCCCATCATGCTTATGGGGTCGATGACGGTTTTTATCCTTTAGGATCATGTACCATGAAATATAATCCCAAAATCAACGAATGGGCCGTTCGTTTGCCAGGGTTTGCATCGATTCATCCTTATCAGGCGGAAGATACCGTACAGGGGGCCATGGAGACCTTGTACAAGGCGGAAAAAGCCTTCTGCGAGATTGCCGGTATGGATCGGTTCACCTTGCAGCCGGCTGCCGGTGCCCATGGTGAATTGACCGGGGTAATGATTATCAAAGCCTACCACCAGGATCGAGGCGACCATCATCGTATACGGATGTTGGTGCCGGACTCCGCCCATGGAACCAACCCTGCCACGGCTAATATGGTTGGCTACGAAGTGGTGGAGATCAAATCCAACTCCATGGGGCTGGTAGATCTGGACGACCTGCGCAGCAAAATGAATGCTGAAGTCGCGGGACTGATGCTGACCAATCCCAATACACTGGGACTGTTTGAAAAGGATATAAAAGCCATTGCGGAAATCGTACATGGACAGGGCGGATTATTATACTACGACGGTGCTAATTTGAATGCCATTGCCGGTGTAGCCCGTCCGGGCGATATGGGTTTTGATGTGGTGCACTTCAATCTGCACAAAACCTTCTCTACTCCCCATGGAGGAGGCGGGCCGGGTTCGGGACCGGTAGGCGTGAAAGAACATCTGACCGCTTTTCTGCCGGTTCCGTTGGTAGAATACAAGGATGGGAAGTATTGGTTTGATTACGACCGTCCCAAGTCTTTGGGCCGGGTAAAAGAATTCTACGGGAATTTTAGCGTAATCGTTAAAGCTTATTGCTATATCCTGACTCTGGGCAGTGAAGGTCTGCGCAGTGCCAGCGAAAATGCAGTACTGAATGCCAATTATCTCCGCCACCATCTGGCTCCTGATTACTATATTCCCTTTAATCGCTTGTGCAAACACGAGTTTGTGGCCACCAGCAAGAATCAGATGGAAAATGCCCATATTTCAACGCTTGATATTGCCAAGCGTTTGATGGATTATGGCTATCATCCCCCCACGATTTATTTCCCGTTGATTGTTAAAGAAGCGATGATGATTGAACCCACAGAGACTGAAAGCCGGGAACGTCTGGATGAATTTATCGAAGCCATGCGCAGCATTGCGCGGGAAGCCCGGGAGAATCCGGAGACGGTCAAGACCGCCCCGCATAACACAATGATCGTGCGTGTGGATGAAGTGGCTGCCGCCCGTCGTCCGCTGGTGAAATGGGAGGCAAAATCGTGAAAGATCTATTAATCATCGGCGGTGGTCCGGGCGGATATGTGGCTGCTATCCGTGCCCGCCAGTTGGGCATGGAGGTCAGCTTGTTCGAGCAGGACAAGCTGGGCGGCACTTGTCTGAACCGCGGCTGCATACCCACCAAAGCCTATTATAAAAACGCTGAAGTTCTGCGCACCATGCAGCATTTGAGTGATTATAACCTGCGCTGCCTGGATGTTCAGTTCAATCTTTCTCTGGCCAAAGGCCGCAAAGATGGGATTGTTGACAAACTGGTCACCGGTGTTGACAGCCTGTTGCAAGCCAACGGGGCAGAGGTCATCAAGGGAAAGGCGGAAATACTGAATCAGACAACCGTACGGGTAAACGGGCAGGAATATAAAGGCCACAGAATTCTTATTGCCAGCGGCTCCGAATCTGTTCGGCTTCCCATTCCCGGCATCGATCTGCCCGGGGTGGTTACCAGCACCGAACTGCTCGATTTGGAAGAACTTCCCCCGCGCATGGTCATTATCGGGGCCGGCGTGGTTGGTTTGGAACTGGCTTGTATTTTCAACTCTTTCGGCAGCCAGGTAACCGTATTGGAGGCAGCTGACCACATCCTCGGCTCATTGGATAGCGAACTGACCAAAAGAATGAATATATTTTTAAAAAGACAGGGGATCAGCATCCATACCTCCTGCCAGGTACAAGAGATTCGGTCATTTGAGGATCATCTGTTAGTTCTCGGTCGTGATAAGAAAGAAACATTGCAGATAGAAACCGATCAGGTTTTGGCGGCAGCGGGAAGAAAAGCCGCCACGGATGGACTACGTCTGGACGAGCTGGGGATTGAAAACGAGCGTGGCTTTATCAAAGTCGATGAGAATTTTGAGACCAGTGTGGAAGGTATCTATGCCATTGGTGACGTCATCGGCGGCCAGATGCTGGCCCATGTTGCCTCCGAGGAAGCCATCGCAGCGGTGGAGGGTATGAACAGGATGGATAGCCACGTAGCTTATCATGCGGTTCCCGCCTGCATTTTTACCTTCCCGGAAATTGCCACGGTGGGAATGAGCGAAGAGCAGGCCAAACAGGAGGGCATTGCCTATAAAATCGGTAAATTCCAATTTGCAGCCAACGGCAAGGCCATGACCATGGGTGAAACCGATGGTCTGGTAAAAGTGATCGCCGCTCAGGATGATACTATCATCGGGGTACACATTTTAGGGCCCCATGCCTCGGATCTGATTCTGGAGGCTACCCTGATGGTCAAAAATCATATGAAAGTTGATGAGATCCGCGGCACCATCCATCCCCATCCCACCCTGGGAGAAAGTTTGGCCGAGGCAATTATGGATATAAAAGGCGAGGCCATTCATCTCCTGCCGCGCCGAAAATAAGCTGCTGCGGCCATGAAACTGGTTTCTATCAAGGCGGGAATAGCTCCCGCCTTTTTGTCAACTACACCGTCAGGTCCGCCAGGATCAGTAAACAAATATCTCCTTTGTCATTCTGAGGAGCCGCAGGCGACGAAGCCATCTTGGCATCTAGTGCCGTAAGCGATCAGAAGGCAAGCATAGCACCACCTGAGTGTCGGTGGATCTCATTTATTTTTATGGAGGTTATGATGATACACATTATTAATCCTTCCACCGACCCTTATTTTAATCTGGCGCTGGAAGAGTACCTGTTGCTTGATCAGAATCATCAGGGGGAATATTTCATGCTCTGGCAGGATCGTCCGGTCGTGGTGGTAGGGCGCAATCAGAATACCCTGAAAGAGATTAATCTTGATGTGGTCAAAACCAGGGGAATAGAGGTGGTGCGAAGGTTGACCGGAGGGGGAGCAGTGTATCATGATCAGGGCAATCTGAATTTCACCTATATCGTCAACGATGAACATCATGTCGGTTTCGATTTTGCCAGGTTTACCGTGCCTATTATCGATACCCTTGCGCAGATGGGGATTCAGGCTGAAAACAGCGGCCGTAATGACATTACCATCGGTAGTAAAAAATTCTCCGGCAATGCCCAATACCGCTGGAAAAATCGTTTACTGCATCACGGTACCCTGATGTTTGATAGCCGTATTGAAACCATGACCGAAGTACTTAATGCAGATACGGACAAATTAGTATCCAAAGGCGTAGATTCAGTCAGAAGCCGGGTAACCAATATCCGTGATCATCTGCAAACTGACTTTTCCTTGTCGCAATTCAGAACGGCCTTGCTGCAGACGTTTCAAGCGGCGGGCTTGCTGGAAGATGAGCGTGAGCTGCATAAAGATGAGTATCGGGCCGTGGCCAGGCTTTGCCAGGAAAAATACCATAGCTGGGATTGGGTTTATGGCAACTCCCCGGCGTTTAATGTTCAATCCGGCACCAAATTCGAGTGGGGAAGAGTAGAGATCGGGATATACGTTGAAAATGGCTTGATCAAAGATTGCAGGATTTATGGGGATTTTTTCACCAACGCGGATGTAAATGAATTATGTACATTTATGCAGGGAGTACCTTACCGGGCGGCGAACATTAAAAGCCGTTTGGCAGAAGCAGATTTGAGCTCATATTTTCCGGCTGCACAGTTTGAGGAAATAGAAACGGTATTTTTAAAAGATGTCCCTTAAACAGAAGGAAAATATGTTTTAACAACGTTTATTTGAGGAGATGAATGGCCGTGCAATTAAATCATATTGCAGGCAATAGTTATTTCCTGGATGGGGATAACGGGGTCGGGGTATATGTATTTTCCGATCGGACTTGCCTGCTGGTAGACAGTGGGTCCAGTGCCAGCCAGGCCAAAAAAATAATGACTGTACTGAGCGAGGAAGGGCTACAAATCGAAACCATTTTTAATACTCATGCCCATGTCGATCACTGCGGCGGCAACCAGTATTTACAGACGCAGTGCCAATGTCGCATTATTGCCTCGCCCCTGGCAGCAGCCATCATTGAAAATCCAATCCTGGGCCCGGCCATGCTGTTTACCGCCTATCCGCTGCGGGTCTTGCGCAGTCGGATATTGATGGCCTCACCCAGCAAAGTCGATCAGATAATCGGCCCGGGATCTTTGCTGATCAAAAACGAATTGTTTCAGATTTATGATCTGCCCGGTCACAGCCTGGGACAAACCGGACTAGCCACACCCGACGGAGTAGTATTTCTAGGGGACAGCCTGATGCACCCGCGGATGTTGCAGGAATATCCATTTTTATATATGGTCGATATCACCCGACAACTAGAGACGCTGGCTTTCATCGGCAGCCAGAAATGGCCGTTCGTTTTGCTGACCCATGGAGGATTGGTTGAAGATCTGGGTGATTGCGCAGAGAAAAACCAGGCCAGAATTGCTGTCATCGCTCAAGAAATCCTGACCCTGCTGGATCAGCGCAGATCCCATGAAGAGATCCTGGCTGCCATGTTGATACAGTATGATCTGAGTGCCAACAGCGGTCAGTATTATCTGGTTTCCTCCACGATTGCTGCTTTTATCTCGTATCTCAGTGAACAAAAGATGATCAAAAACCGTGTGGAGCAAGGGGTTATGAAGTTTTACCGCGGTTCCTTCCGCGACCGCAAAGAGGAATCTACCGGTAAAGGTTAATAATGGGACCGCAAACCATTTATAAAATGACGGGTTTAATAAAAAAGGGAAACAGCAGCAGAACCAGACCCAGCAACACAAAAACAGCGGTTATCGTCCAGCGAACCATTCTATCGGGAATCCACTTGCGATAAATGGCCACAATCTGTTTCCAATGCAGATAGATATGCCAAAAAAGCAAAAACAACAGAAAATATCCCAGATAAAGATGGATAACAGCCCAGCCATCCCGATCGATTCCCAGCAGCAGCATATCGACCTTCCTGCCAAATGCCGCTTTTGCTGCGGAGCCGCTTAAAAGGATGTATTTGCGGACATAACCCGTACCTACCAGAGCCATCATCCCCAATAACATAACCGCATCGATGATAAAGTTGAGTCGGGATTTGTTCATTTTTCAACCTCCCTTTTTTAACAAAAATTCAGCCAGGCCAATACTTCTCCAACTTGTTAAACGATTACTTACCTGTGAGCCTACCACAATTTGATGATCTCAATCAAACGCATAAAGGCATCCCGCAGGTTTTCCTGGCTCAATTCCCAAACCGTGCGGCTATCCAGCGGCAGATCATGAATTCTTTCACAGTGGGGCAGGGGATCCGCGATCCGTTCTTCCCCGAAATATTCGGCTAAAAGGGAAAAACACTCCAGGTTGTTGTGCCACTCCTTGGTATTGATTTTGTTCATTACCACCAAATCAACCGGCCTGGGACTGCCGGTCAGGCTGGACAAGTGCTGATCCAGGTCGATAACCTGGCGGGCCGTATCTTTTTCTTCCAGACTGCAGCAGACCAGGATACGATCGCACCTGGGCAGCAGACTTTCGCATCCGGCTGGGATGGCGGGCAGAAGAAAAATATATTCGTAATCAACCGCAAATTCGGGTGGAATCCGCTCTGCGTCTCCCATCACCCAAAAATCAGGTCCTATACGGGTTGCCAATGTTCCGGGACTGGTGTGATCCGGAGATGTCGGGTGGTTGTCGGCTGTCTGAGCAAGGCCCAGCCAGGCTCTTAGTTTTGCATTTTCTCCTTTTTCTGCAATGAGCACCCGGTGTCCTTGGCGGGCCAGAGCACTGGCCAGATTTACGGTGATCGTCGTTTGCCCCGCGCCTGCGTGGGCCGACAGCACGATTATGATTCTGACCAAAAAATCCCCTCCGAAAAATATTTATATAAACATCATAACAGGGAATCCTATGCAGAGAAAATAAATTGCTCGAAACGTTAAAGATGTTTTGTTTCAGGCGAATAATCAAAGCTAGACAAGCATATGTTCCTATCGAAGGTTATTTTATGGAACAACAGGAGCTTCAACTGCAGAAATTGCTTTGGATGCCGGGTCAGTTGGAAGAAAAGTTTGAAAGATTGCAGCAGCGTCTGCTTGCCTAAACGATGATTCAAATCGATTAATAAAATCCCTTGTCAGCATATGATAGGGGGTTTTTACTTTTTTTGTTTGCACTTGTCAGAGAAGGCGAAACTATGTCATCTGTTAATATTTCAAGTTGTTAATTGATGATTGACAGGATAGACTGACAGCGCAATAATAGTAAATGCAACTTCTTGCAATTAGAAAAGGAGCGGTTAGCAGTGAAGAAATTCGTTAAGAATGTTAAGAAAATGAAGCGTTTGGTGGTGTTGATGGTACTGGCACTGGCCTTGCCACACATCGCCGGATGTGGGAATCCTGCCCCGGAGACCGCATCATCCGGCACCGGGAAAATCAAAGCAGCGGTATCGATTGTTCCGCAGGCAAGCTTTGTCACCGCTATCGGCGGTGATCTTGTGGAAGTCGTAACCATGATTCCGCCGGGCGGCAATCCGGAAAACTATGCGCCCAGTCCCAGGATAATGGAACAGGCAAGTGATGCCCAGATATACTTTTCCATCGGGGTTGCGGCGGAACAAAACGGCATCTTGCCAAGACTCAGGCAGCTCAATGCAGATATGTCGGTGATTGATCTGGCCGGCCGGGTCGATGAAGTCTATCCGGCTTTGGAAATCTCCCCCGGAGAAAAAGATCCGCACCGCTGGATGTCTCCTCGACGGGTCAGCGTTATGATAGAGACGATTGCCGACGAATTGGCCAAAGCAGATCCTGAACATGCCAGTATCTACAAGCAGAATATGCAAAACTATCAGAAGGAACTGGAAAAACTGCACCAGGAGATCGAAACATCCCTGGCGGGAGCAGCCAACCGGAGTTTTATTGTTTATCACCCTTCCATGGGTTATTTTGCAGATGATTACGGACTCACCATGATCGCCCTGGAGGAAGAAGGAAAAGCAGCAGCTGCCCGGCATATTCAGCAGGTGATTGACCAGGCCAGGCAGGAAAACATAAAAGCGATCTTCTATCAGGCGGAAATGGATGACAAACAGGCCCAGACCCTGGCCCGGGAGCTGGGCGGAGAAGCCCGCTTGATTGCCCCGTTGGCGCCGGATTATATTGATAACCTGCGTCAAACAGCGCAAACATTCAGCCATGTATTAAAAACGGAATAAAAACCCGGCAGACGGGATGAAACGGCTGACGTCCAGGACGACGTGGGCCGGGAACGTATAAAGGTGGGAAAGTAAAATGACCAATGAAATGGCAGTCTGTTTTGAGAATGTCAGTACCGGTTATGGAAATGTTCTAGCCCTGGAAGACATCAACTTCGGCATTCCGGCAGGCAGTTTTACCGGGATCATCGGTCCCAACGGCGGAGGCAAAACCACATTGATAAAACTGATGCTGGGATTGCTGGAGCCTTGGCGCGGGAAGGTGACTATTTTTGGTGAAAAGCCCCAAGCCATGAGACATTTGATTGGCTATGTGCCGCAGGCTGCCCATATCAATCAACGGTTTCCCATATCTGTTATGGAGGTTGTCCTGCAGGGAAGATTGGGAGAAAAATCTTTCTTTTTCCATCGCTATCGTCAATACGATTTGGAAAAAGCCCGGTGGTGTCTGCAAAAGCTTGAGGCTGCCGACCTGGCCAACCGGCAAATCGGGGAGCTGTCCGGAGGCCAATGGCAGCGCGTCCTGATTGCGCGGGCGCTGGCAGCTGAACCACGACTTTTGCTCCTGGACGAGCCGGGCAATGGACTTGATTCCAATGCCAGCAGTAAAGTCTACGAACTGTTGGAGGAATTAAACCAGGAGATGACCATTGTGATGGCGACCCATGATACCATGGCGATCAGTACCTGCGTGCGCGATATCGCCTGTATCA
>JAAYCZ010000028.1 GCA_012729495.1 Syntrophomonadaceae bacterium
CCGGATACTCTCACAATCAGGTTTGATCATTTTCTAAACCTCATTTCATTAATTGATTGGACATGTGGGTTTAAATATGGGCAATAAAAAAGCCTTTATCCCGATCAAGGGACAAAAGCTTACACTCCTGCGGTACCACCCAAATTGGTAATAAAATTACCCACTCATTTTACGCACCATCATGCGCACCCTATTGATAACGGACAGGGTTCCCGTCGGCATCTACTCCCTATCGGTTTCGAACCGCCCTCCCAAGTCCATTCAGTATGTTCCGGTATACCGCTTTCCCAACAACAGCGGCTCTCTGTGATACTCTCCCATACCTACTTCTCTTGTTCATCGGTTTATTATTTTTAAATTTGCAGTTATTTAACCGCATTTTTCATACTGCATACATATTCCATAACATGAGGCACACAGTCCTCACCATATTGGCCAATAATCTTCACGATGGCGCTGCCAATAATTATTCCATCTGCATACCGGGCCATTTGCATCGCTTGTTCAGGGGTTGAGATGCCAAAGCCAACTGCGCAAGGGATATCCCTGACCTCTTTCACCAGTTTGACCATTTCAGCTACATCGTTCTTAATCTCCTGCCGCACACCGGTCACACCCATCGAGGATACACAGTACACAAATCCCTCTGCCTCTGCGGCAATCATACGGATGCGGTCGTGTGAAGAGGGTGCGATCATCGATATCAATTTAACCCCGTACTTTGTGCAATAGGGCTGGAGTTCATCCTTTTCTTCAAAAGGCACATCAGGAACGATTACGGCATCGACTCCAGCTTCCCGGCAATTTTTCATAAATCTATCTGTGCCGTAAGTAAAAATTGGATTTATATAAGTCATAAAGGCGATAGGAACATCGCATGATTTTCGTATACTTCCTAACATGGCAAATATTTTATCCGTGGTTGCCCCGCCGTAAAGAGCACGATCATCTGCCGCCTGAATCACAGGTCCTTCCGCGACCGGATCAGAGAAAGGGATACCCAGTTCAATTAAATCCGCGCCGGCCTGCGCCATTTGCAGCACCAACTGTTCCGTAACTGCAAGCGACGGATCGCCCGCGGTGATAAACGGAATAAACGCCTTGCCGCCGGCAAACACCTGCTGCACTCTATTCATTGATTTCTCCCCCTCTATAACGCGCTATGGCCGCCACATCCTTGTCGCCCCGGCCGGAAAGATTTACTACCAGTATTTTGCCTTTACCCATTGTCGGTGCCAGCTTTCTGGTATAGGCAACCGCATGGGCGCTTTCGATGGCAGGAATAATTCCTTCAACCCGCGCCAGATATTCAAAAGCTTCTACCGCCTCGTCATCGGTAACCGGAACATATTCCGCCCGGCCCGTATCGTGGAGATGAGCGTGCTCAGGACCTACGCCCGGATAATCAAGCCCCGCTGAAATAGAGTAAACCGGCGCGATCTGACCGTACTGATCCTGACAGAAGTACGACTTCATCCCGTGAAAAATGCCTACCGATCCGGTTGCCATGGTGGCAGCGGTCTCGACCGTATCAATGCCACGTCCGGCAGCTTCACAACCGATCAAACGAACCTCTGTATCTCCGATGAAATCATAGAACAGTCCCATCGCATTGCTGCCGCCGCCCACGCAGGCAATCACTGCATCCGGCAACCGGCCCTCTTTTTCCAGCATCTGCTGTTTGACTTCACGACCAATCACGCTTTGAAAATCACGCACCATGGTTGGAAATGGATGGGGTCCCATGACTGAGCCAAACACGTAATGGGTATCTTCAACCCGCCCCGTCCATTCACGCATGGCTTCGTTGACTGCATCTTTGAGCGTCCGGGTGCCGCTGGTCACGGTATGCACTTTCGCGCCCAGCAGTTCCATGCGGTAAACATTAAGCGCCTGCCGCTCAGTGTCCTCCTGGCCCATGAAAATCTCACATTCCATTCCCAGAAGTGCGGCGGCGGTCGCTGTGGCAACCCCGTGCTGCCCCGCGCCCGTCTCCGCAATCACGCGGGTCTTGCCCACGCGTCTGGCCAGCAGCACCTGTCCCAGTACGTTATTTATCTTGTGCGAACCGGTATGGTTGAGATCCTCGCGCTTCAGGTAAATCTTTGCGCCTCCCAGATCCCTGGTCATTTTCTCTGCCAGGTAGAGCAGCGAAGGACGTCCCGCATAATTATTCAGCAGTTCCGTCAGTTCTTCCTGAAAGCAGGTATCGTTCTTATAGTATTTATAGGCTTCTTCCAGCTCAAGCAGCACATTCATCAACGTCTCGGGGACATATTGTCCGCCATGAATTCCAAATCGTCCTTTTGACATGTGCATCACCTTCCTTTCCGGTAATCGATCCATAAATTTTTCAAAAAAACCCATAAAAAAAGCCCTTGCCCCTGACAATAGGGACAAAAGCTCACACTTCTGCGGTACCACCCAAATTGACGATAAATCGCCCACTCATTTTACGCACCATCATGCGCACCCCACTGATAACGGACAGGGTTCCCGTCAGCGCCTACTTTC
>JAAYCZ010000269.1 GCA_012729495.1 Syntrophomonadaceae bacterium
AAAACACCCGGTGCCATAGGTGTTTTTGGCTGAACCGGGGGTAAAGCAGTGCTGGCCGAAGAGCGCGGCCTGTTGATCACCGGCCATGCCGGCCAGGGGGATTTCTTCGCCCAAAAGATCTGCCTTGCAAGGTCCGTAGACTTCACTGCAGGAATGAACCGCCGGCAGCATGGCCGGGGGGATGTTCAGATAAGCCAAGATCTCTTCGTCCCAGGCCAGTCGGTGGATATCATAGAGCATAGTACGGGAGGCATTGGAATAATCGGTGGCGTGCACCTGCCCGCCGCTTAGATTCCACAGCAGCCAGCTGTCGATGGTGCCGAACAGCAGCCGGCCGTCTTCGGCTTTTTTACGGGCGTCCGGGATATTTTCCAGGATCCAGGCCAGTTTGGTGGCGGAGAAATAAGCATCGATGATCAGCCCGGTGCGTGCCTTGATTTTCTCCGTCCAGCCGGCGGCCTTCATTTCTTCGCACAGGGGAGCGGTGCGCCGGCATTGCCAGACAATGGCATTACCGATCGGCTGACCGCTGTATTTATCCCAGACCACCGTGGTTTCACGCTGATTGGTAATACCGATGGCTTTGATTTGACCGGCGCTGAGGCCGGCCTGGGAAATGGCCAGCCGAATCAGCATGCGGGTAATCTCCAAGATTTCCCGAGGATCATGTTCCACCCAGCCGGGCTGTGGATAGTATTGGGTGAATTCCCGCCCGGCCCGGGATACGATTCGTCCCTGACGATCGATAATGAGGATGGTGGTGCCGGTCGTACCTTGATCGATGGACAAGACATATGCGTCCATAAAATCTCTCCCCAGTTCATTATTCTACCGGATGCCGGCGGGATGGATCCGGTTGTTTCTTACAGCAGCGACGTGATGATCGCGTTTTGGATGTGGTTGGTGCCTTCCAGGTTGCTGAAAATCTTAACATCCCGATACAGTTTTTCCAGCGGATGTCCTTCCAGATAGGCTCGTCCCCCCACAATATCCATGGCCTTGCTGACCACTTCCTCGGCGGCAGTGGTGCCGGCGATTTTGGCAATGGATGCGGCTACGGTAAAGTCCTCATTGTTATCAAGCAGCCAGCAGGCTTTCCAGACAACCATACGGGCCGCTTCGATTTGGGCTGCCATCTTGGATAACTCAAAGGCAATGGTCTGATTGTCGTATATGCTGCGCCCGAATTGTTTCCTTTCCTTGGCGAATGCCAGGGCAATGTCAAAGGCCGCCCGGGCGATTCCGACTCCGATGGCACCGGTCAATACTTTATCACGATCGATCGCCTGGGTAATGATCATGTACCCATTGCCTTCCGCGCCAATCAAATTCTCGGTCGGAACGGATACGTTTTCAAAAATCAGTTCCGAACAGTGGGAGTAGCGGATGCCCATGGTCTTGCGAAATTGACCCTGGCGGATACCCGGTGCATTACCCGGAACGAGCAAGGCTAGCATTTGGGAACGGGCGCGACTGGGATCGAGGGTGGCAAAGCAGATGATGTAATCAGCGATTGCACCGCTGGTTACATATTCCTTGACGCCGTTTATGATATAGTGATTATTTTCCTTTACTGCCAGGGTGCTCATATTGCCGGCATCGGAACCGGCATTTTTTTCGCTGAGTGCCATGGCGGCTAGTCTGGGCTGCTTCTGGGTGAATATCGGCATATATTTTGCTTTTTGTTCCTCGGTGCCGACCGATTCCAGGACGCTGATAAAATGACAGTTAAAGATCATGACCGCAGCCAATCCGGGGCATATGGCTCCAACCTCCTCCATCAGCAGAGCATAATTGAAGTAATCAAAGCCCCGTCCGCCATATTCAGGAGGAACCATGGGATTCAACAAATTAAAATTGGCCAGTTCATTGACCAGTGAATAATCGAATTCCTCACTGCGGCGCTGGTCGATCTCCATTTCCTTCTGGACAAGCTGCGGGGCCAGCATACGAATATTTTTTATCAGGTTCTTCTGATTATTGTTCAGCGCAAAATTAACCATTATTACCATACCTCCGAGATTTTTGATATTCCCATTGGGCAAATTCGTAAACTACTCTTCTGGTTTCATGCGGCAATTCATATAATACATTCACAATATCCACGATATCTTTGTCCATATGAAAATTGACATTTTCCAAGTAAGAATGGTTAATTTCCGCCGCATAAGGTTTGACCCTTTCCTCCTCAGTCGGTTCCATTGCTTCCAGGAAATATTGCACCGGACGGCTCAATATTTCAGAAACCTTTTGCAACTGGGTCAGATATATTCTGCTTTTTCCTTTTTCATAATTAGACAGAGTTGGCTGTGAACAGCCCAACATAGCTGCCAGTTGTTCCTGGCTTAAGCCGGCTTCCTCCCGGGCGTGCTGAATCCTTTTACCAAGCTTCTTGTAACTCACCATTTACTCCTTTCCTGCAAGATCTGTTGCGCTTATCTGGCGGCTGATATTTGCATAGTTATTTGTAATATTATAGTACAACCTAGGCCACGGTTAATGACATATTATAATTATATAATATGTTAAATTTAAAAATAAGCCGATAAATAAAGAAGCTGGGGGCCAAC
>JAAYCZ010000270.1 GCA_012729495.1 Syntrophomonadaceae bacterium
CCGTTACAGTACCAATGCCATAAGAGGAACCATCCTTTTGCATTGATATTTTTATATAACCATTGCTGATTTCATACTCATCTTGTAAAATATCCTCTGCAAAAGCTGCTATTAAGTTCATGGGGAGTACCATTGTGAAAACGGTTACTATCAGTAAGAGAGCGATAAATCTTTTGGCTGTTTTCATTTTAATTTCCCCCTCCCTTATTAAGTATGCCGGTTATAAACACATAGCTTATAATAGCCTGCCTATCCTCGGTTTGAACCAGTAATGTATACAATCCTGGTTCCTGTGCATCCAGAGTCGCTGTACCATCTGAAGGCATGGTTTTCTTATAGGATGTGCCCTTCATCTCTGCCGGATTGAAAAAGCCGGGTTCAAAGGCATAGGCTATTTTACGGCCTGTATTTTCCGCATTGAATATAGAAAGGGTAAGCTCTCCCTGAGGAAATTCAACCTGAGAATTTGGTATCACCTCAGTATCATTTATGATGAGGATTATATCGGTTTCTCCAAGGACTTTGATTTTCCTCACAAGTGTTGCTGTGTTGCCTGCATTATCAGTGGCACTAAAGATAACGTTGTACTCGCCTGGCTTATTAGGGTCAAAACCTTCAGGATACTTTACTTCCGGTTGGTCAGATGCCAAACCGGAATCTGCATCTGCCAGAGTTACATCTTCAAAGGATTGTTTGACATCTGCATCAAACTTGCCAGCTTTTACGAATATATCCTGATACCCTGTATAGCTTATAGTGGGAGGAGTAGTATCTACATACTCTACCTTTACATCTATCATAGTACTGTTATTGCTATCATCTTCTATTACAAAGCTGTATTCCGAGTTTTGTTTTACAGTAAAGGTATAGCTATCATGCCTTGTACCGTTCAATATAACAAAAGCATCGCCCCCATTGTCATTTGGAGCAATAGTAATATCAACTGGTTGATTTGTCCATGCTGTGGGATTTCCCGTGATAGTTGCCGTAGGTACTGTTTTGTCTATATCGGTAACGGGCACAATTATTGTCTCTACGTTTCCGGCAAGGTCGCTATATATAAAGCTATAGGTTCCATTATCCATAACCGTGTGGTAAACACTATTTCCCCGATTGGTTATGAATATTGTGTCGCCTTCCTCTGAACCGCCCGTAAATTTATCTCCACTTGCATTATTCTTAACGAAAAATCTGATGGTGGCAGCACCTGGGAAATCTATAAGTGCCGGCTTATCAGAGGTTGTCAGTGCTTTTTTATACAATATTTCATAATCAAGCTCGGGCGGTTCTTTATCGATATTATTTATTGTCACCACATAAGTTTTGGAAAGGTTGCCATCCGCATCACGAAATACAAAGAATAATGATTCATTCTTGGTAAATACATAATTGATGGGATAACCGGAATAGCTGCCGTTGTAATCTTTTACTACAGCATTGTGAATATCCATCACCTTGTAGTCGACAGGCTTGCTCGGGAATATAGTCGCAGTAACATCCTGGTTGGTAATTGTAGTTTTGCTATATTCGATATAAGCTTTAGGCGGGGTTTTGTCCAGGTTTTCAACCTTCAAATCGACTTTGAGCAAATTATTTACATCATCGCAAAATACAAGCCTTGCACTGCCGTTATAGTTGAATTTTACGGAAACCTCATTGCCGTCGAAAGTTACATCTCTTTCAGTAAATGGCTTACGATTTTCATCCGCACCGGTCACACTTACCAAATGATCTTTTTTATTAAAGGTACCTACAACATCATCCTTAAGGGTAAATTTAGCGGTAACATAGCTTTCATTTACGTCTATAACTGCTTTTGTATATACATAACTGACATCAGATGCTGTTGGCGGCGATGTATCAAATTTCAAATCTTCTATTTTAAGAGTACCCTTATTTCCTGATCTTCCCGCATACTCATAAGAAGTGGCAGTTGTCTTCGTGTCCATTGTAAACCAGGAAACCTCTTTGCCCTTGTCATAAACTATCACTTCGATGGGATCTTTTAAATGAGTACCGGTGTATTCATAGGTTGATATTGTCTGCTGCGGGTCAAACTCATTATATGTTTCTTTAAATTCAGTAATAGACTCCCCGCTTTGTGTAAATAATGCTGCGGTCAGCTTAACCGGGGTTTTATCTATATAGTCAACCTTTGCCGTAAGCGTTTTCTTATTCCCCGCTTCATCGGTTATTATAAAGTCCACGCTGCCGTTTTCTGTAAACGTATGTTCAGTCCTATTTGGTGCAATTGCAGTCAGAGTACTTTTGTCATCCATAATGTCTGTAAGAGTAACCGTGACATCGGTATTGACAAAACCACCTGGTTTTCTGGCAGGTGAAAATACTAAGCGTGCAGTAGGCGGAGTACGGTCAAACTGGGTTATTTTATAGCTTTGCTCTCCTATGGCTTCTTTGCCCTCATTGATTTCTTGTGGGAACTCCATTGCTCTATTTTCCATTTGTTCTTCGATTACCGGTTCTTCCTCCCTCGGTAGTTCAGATTCGCTTGGTCCTTCCGCAGGTATTTCTTCCTCTGCCAATGTTTCTTCATCACTGGATGGCTCAGGTTCACCTGGGGTTTCCATAGGTATTTCCTCTTCTACCCCCATTTTTTCATCATCCTGTGATCCCGTTCTGCTTGGATCATCGGCAGATACTTCTTCGTCGGGTAAGGTTTCTTCTTTAGTTGATGGTTCAGGCTCATTTGGGTCTTCCCCGGTAGGTTCCTCCTCCGGCGATGTTATTTCATCATTGATTTCTTGTTTGGACTCCATTGCCCTTAAATTCATTTGCGCTTCGATTACCGTTTCTTCCGCACTCGGTGCTGCGGATTTGCTTGGCTCTTCCATAGGTATTTCTACTTCTGCTTCTATTCCTATCCCTTCCTTATCCTGTGGTTCGGGTCTGCTTGCATCATCGGCAGGCACTTCCCCGTCGGGGAAGATTTCCTCTTCGTCTGATGGTTCAGGCTCACTTGTACCTTCCCCGGTAGTTTCCTTCTCCGGCGGTGTTGCTTCGTCAACCAATGGCTCAGATTCACCTGGATCCTCCGTAGATATTTGATCTTCTGTTGCCTTTCCTTCGTTACCGGATGACTCAGGCTCACCCGGGTTCTCATTTAGTGCTTGTGCTGCTATTGCTGTTTTGCCTTCAACCCCTAACGCTTTTGGGTTAATAATTCTAAAAGTAACCTCTGAATTATCGTCAACCGTAACCTCCACTTTTTTATAAAGGTCCTTGCCTTCATATTTGTCATAAAGGTCATCTCCTGTTCCGCTTACCGTACCGCCCTTTACATCAAAGATATAGTATTCTTTGTAGATATCATGAATTGGATTTTGGTTATCAATAACAAGCTTAATGTTTTCTGCCTTGGTATAGCTTAAAACCTTGTTTCCGTTTTCGTCCTCAAGCCATATCTGTTCCTTTGGAATATGGGGTATGCTCAGGTCGATATTATCAATTTCAATGTTGAATTTACTCTCTTGACCGCTCATATCAACCAAAGTGAATTCTTTGTTAATATTGTAATCAAAGGTAAGCTGATGGCTCATGGAAATTCCTATATCAGATAGCTTTGCATATGCTTTTATATATTTATCCGCCACAGCATTGATGGTCTTTGCACGCAGTGGCTGCATAAGATTGATTGCTTGGAGTGCCGCTATTATTTCTTCCTCAGTCAGGGAATCACCGTCTTCTATAAACGGATTTTTAATGTATTCGCCATCCTTTTCAAAATTTATATAGTTCCCTGCATCGTCTTTTGCAAAAATTTTATATTTACCCGCATCGTCTTTTGCAAAAACTTCATCATGCACCACATAGTTGTCAAAGGGTTGGGGATATGCCAAAACGTCAATGGCGGGGGATTCCCCTTTACCATAATAGAGCCTAAGGTCAGTGGCATCTTCTAAACTCGGTATTGGATCGTCCCATTTTTCAGACCACCACATAAAAATCCCGGATTCCTCCAACGGAATAATAATATCTTCCCTCATATCCAGGCTCGGGTCCCCCGAATCATAAGGCATATTGATTACCGGTGCATCAAGGTTCCAGTAATTTATACTATAAATACTGGAATAAAGCGCCTGATTCATCATAAAATCAACCATATCGCCAACCGGCCCTACCAAATTGTCATCAAATAGGAAGTCCTCATATAAATATAAGTGTGAATATGCGTCATGCTTATCTACGTATCTATAGAGATATGCATCCTCATCGGTCCAATCGGTAGGGGATTCCTTATTAACAATAGAATCGTATCTGTCAAATAATTCACCAAAGGTTTTTAGCTCCTTCAGTTCCCCTTCCCAAATATAGCTGTAGCCTTCAGCTCTTGCTTTTTTAACGCCGGCCTGCATAATGCCTACATTACCTGAACTTCTCGAATCCTCGCTTAAGTAAGCAAATTCTTTTATATAGGACGGTGAATCTGTCTCAATATCCACCCGAACACTTCCGCCGGTTGCAGTTGATGGTGATGGTGAATATTCTATATTTGTCACACTTGCCGGTTCTGAAGAACAAGATATTTCCCCAAGCTTAACTTTATTGATATTTCCGGCAGCATCTGAAATTTTGGTATATATATCGTATTTACCACTGGGCAATGCATAGTATGAAAGCTTGTAGCGTCTTACGTCTTTCTCATCTGCAGATAGATTGTCATGCAGTTGTCCGAGAGATGCATAAGCATACTCGGATTCCTCACCAAAATACCCGTTGGGGAAATCCGCATTATCAGGCAGCTCATAATCAAAATAATCATTATCCGCGGGTAAACCTTGGGTAATTGCAATGCTAACGTTCCCAATTTTTCTATCATCAGATACCTCAAATACCAATTCACCACATTTAGAGGGATTATCAGGATATCCTATTTTAGATATAAGTTTAGCTTCCGGAGAAGTATTATCAAAGCAATCAATGTTAATAGTTTTTTGGGTAGAATTCCCTAATCTGTCCGTAATTTTTATTGTGATATCGCCGTTACCCGTCGCCGTTAAGACAAGATGCCCCAGGCTTGATTTTTCAGTATTTATTGTTGCCTCCCCTTTAATTATTTCAAAATCCAAGTCATCGATAGTTTCATCGTCAGTTTCATCGATAGTTTCCTTGTTTGTTTCTTTGATAGTTTCATATGCATCGCAGGTATATAGCACATCTATATCTATTGAGTCTGCGTTTGTTAATCCTTCACCCTCGGACCTTTTTGCATAGGTTATAACCGGCGGATTATCATCTTCAATAAATCTTATACTGCTGCTGCATGAGTTCCCTGCCATATCGAATATTTCCACACCGTAAATATAGGATGGCATAGCTCTGAATAAAGAAATATCGAAGCTTGGGTAAGACAAGTTGTCAATCATAAAGGTATGGCTTTTGCTTTCCTCGGGATAACGTGCTTCTACTAAATTAACGCCTTGACGGTATCTTGCATATATGCCGTCTGCAACATTGTCTGTCTCAGTAATTTTTATTGCATGTAATATTTCACCCAGATTTCTTACGATATACAAATCATCATAGGATTGAAAATATTTTGATTCCGCATCAATTGCATCGCAGCCCTCGCCGTATTTTACATAGTCCTTTCCCTCCTCCATGCCGACCTTAAATACGGGAACAAACTCTGTAATCTCCGGGGCTTGAAAATCGACTTTAATAGGAATAGGACTTCCGTCATCATTTTTTCCCATGCCAAAAACATCTGACGTTGTATTACCAAATCTGTCAGTTGCATTAAACTTGATATAAGCCTCAGTAACGTCTTTATATTTCTCGTTATTTCTAAATTGAGAACCAAAAGGTATGTCAAATTCACCACTTAAATAATTAAGGGGTTTGGATCCCAAACTCTCGCCGCCAAGTATGATTTCATAGGTAGGAGGATTATTGTCAAAGTCAAAATGTCCATTGGCTTCATAGATTCCGTTATGATACTCCCCGCCGCCATCGCTTATTTCGTATTGGACGCGGTAATCGCTGTTATATCCATCGTTTTCTCCGGTTA
>JAAYCZ010000271.1 GCA_012729495.1 Syntrophomonadaceae bacterium
ATTGGCCCATAAATACTGGGCATAATTGGTATCCTGGTATTCATCGATCATGATATATTGAAACCAGTTCTGATATTTGGCCAGGATGTCAGGGTATTCCCGCAGCAGTTTGATGGAGAGGATGATCAGATCCTCAAAATCCAGGGCGTTGTACTCCCGCAGACGGGCATTGTAGATGCGAAATATCCGGTAATATTTGTCTTTGATATGCAGAGGCAGATTCAGGTTGCGATAGTATTTTTCCGCATCCATCAAACTGTTTTTGGCTTGCTTGATGCTGTAGAGAACTTCATCGGGCTTGGTCTCGTAGTCCCGTTCCTCTTTCAGAATCTCCTTGAGCAGGGTCTTGCCTTCGCTGTCGTCGATGATGGCAAAGTTACGTTCATAACCCAGCAGATGGATGTCCATCCTTAAAATTTTGTAACAGGCGGCATGAAAAGTTTGGATCCATTTGCCGCTGTAGTCAGGGCGCATATCCCTTATGCGGGACCGCATCTCCTGGGCGGCTTTGTTGGTAAAAGTAATCGCCAGAATGGAATCGGGCCTAACCCCATTCTCAATCAGATAGTTTATTCTTTCCGTGAGTACCCTGGTTTTTCCGCTGCCGGCCCCGGCCAGCACCATGCAGGGTCCGTCCCGGTGCAGGATCGCTTCGATCTGGGCTTCATTTAGTCCCTCAAAATTATGATTCATATGAATTTGCCTCCGAATTTAGCGCTGTTAACCTTGATGTTTACAATATCATCATAACACAAAAGGCAAACGCAAATTCAGCAAAGATATCGATAGGCATTTTCTGGTCAACAACTTTCGCCTTGCTGCCGACCCTGCTGTGTCATGTTCTCAGATCATGGAAATTTTTCGCTGTAGCGTTGCAGGATTGCGGCTGTCTGGGCACGGGTGGCCCGGCCATGAGGATTTAAAGTTCCGTCATCCATACCGCTGAGAATCTTGTTTTCAATTGCCCAGCACATCGCCATTTGGGCATATTCACTGATATAAACGTGATCCGCAAAGTGTTGCAGGCCAGCAGTCGACAGTGGGGCACCGGCATAACGCCAAAGCATGGTGCATAGCTGCTCACGGGTAATTAGGCCATCTGGATCGCTTCCATCGGATAAGTTATTTTCCCGTACCCATGTCTGCGCCTTGTCGTACCAGTTTTGTCCCTTGCCTGCATCTGTTTGGCCATCCAAACGCGCAAGGATTGTCCACAGCATGGCACGAGTCACTGGACTATCAGGCGAAAAAATAAAGGTATCTGTTCCTGTCAGCAAACCCCTCCCGGCTGCCTGATGAACCGCGTCAAAGTACCATTTATCTGTGGCAACATCCCGAAAACGCCGGCCCTGGGCTGCCCATTCAAGCGCGGTATCAGTTTTCAATATCCCCCAACCGCTGTCGGTGTCATAACCGCTGGCCCGTATATCGGCGGCTGATCCACAGAGAATGTGTCTCAACCCGGCAGCAGTCAGTTCCGGGTGGACAGACAACAACGCGGCGGCTGCACCGGAAACATAAGCTGTCGCAAAGGAAGTGCCGTTTACCAGCAGCGCTTTTCCCTCCGGGGAAATGGTCCAAATGTTTTCGCCCTTCGCCACCAGCATTACTGTCTCGTTTCTCTGGGAAAAGGCCGATACTCGCCCCCATTGGTTGACAGAACCGACTCCGATCACGGTCGGGTACGCAGCCGGATAATATAACACCTCCGGGTTGTCGTCGTGGTTGTTTCCCACGGAGGATACGATCACGGCATTTTTCTCTTCCGCGTAGTCCACTGCTTCGCGTAAAAGCTGGCTATCCAGGGTGGTACCGACACTTATATTTATGACCCGGCAGTTATACAAGTCAACCGCCTCTCTTATAGCACGGGCAATGATCTCTGGATTGCCTTTTTGTACCTTATCATTTTGGTCCTTGGTTTGACAGAGCAGCGGGATGAGCTTGGCCCCGGGAATAATCCCTGTCACCCGGGCGGAGGGAGCGCCCCCCAAAATGGCAGCGATCGCCGTCCCGTGACCGATTCGATCTCCTGTATCGGTGTTTTCTTGCAGGTAATTATACCCCCGCTCCAATTGCACGGAGTTGATTGCTTGGGCAGCAATACCGGTATCAATAATCGCCACCCGGATGTTCTCTCCGGTCACTAACTCAGCCGCAGCAACACCTGACACAAAAAGCAATAAGATCAGCAAACTGCTCAGTATTCTTTTTTTCATCCCATTCACCTTCGTCCTGGCAGCTTTTTTCAGTGTCCATAACAAACCTCTTCAACCATAATTATAAAGGATTTCACCCCACTACATTATGGCGAGGCGAATTCCGGATTGAGTTTGCTTTATTCTGATTTTTTGGGTAAATCAAGCTCCTGGGTTTTTGGTTTATAAAAACTTGCAGTTATAACAGCATCCGCTCCCGTAGGAGCGGATGCTGTATTGGAGGATGTCGCTTTTTTAGCTAGTTGTTAGTCGGCCAAGGTTACTTTTATGGTTTTGGTCCACGTGGCAGTGCCTGCCGTTGTAGAACGCTCGGGGAACTGCAAGGTTGCAGTCAGGGTGATTTCGCTATCGCCCTGCTCCCGCATGGCTGCGTATAAAGCTTCTTGATCAATCGTAAAGCTGTTGATGGTGAAGTCCAGGCAGCTCGCATAAGCCTTTTTACTGGCTTGAATGCTTAGCGCAGGCGCATCCATATAATCGTAAGCATTATACGTATCCGCTTCAAAGGAATTATTGATGAAGCGATACCCGTATTGATCGAGGACCTTGCCGTCGTAGGTAAAGGTGTAACTTCCAGTTGTAGCGCCATTTAGATTAAAGGCGGCTGAAATGTCTTCAAAATTACCCACATCTGTGATCACCCGTTTCATGGAACCCGTCGACCCAGTCCAGACCACATGCTTTTGATCGTGATCCTCGGCACCGAACCACTGTTCAACTGAGATCGGGCTTCCCTCGACCCTTTTTTCAGGAAATGAAAATGGGGGTACATATTTGAGGATATTTGCAAAAGGCTGCACATATTCGCAGTGCCATCCGGGTTTGGTTCCGTCTCTGGTATAATCGATTTCCAATTCCGTGATCATCCAGGGAACGCGCTTGGGACCTTCTACAAGGTAACTATCCTCATCCCCTTGCTCAAAGTCATTTCCGTCCAGATCGAAATGTGTCAAGTCTGAAGCGGTTCCGTCCAGATAGTAATACCGTCCCTTGATCACTGAATCTGTTCCCGCGTTATCGATGTTACTGGTCTTGATTTGCATATAGGTGTTGTAACCCATGGTGTCAGTTACATCGATGCCTTCAACCGCAACGGCACTTGTGGCCTGCGCAGCATTGGAAGTGGCCAGATAGTTTTCACCTTCCTGCACCCGGGCAAAAATGTAGTAATTGCCTTGGGCCAGATTCATAATTGCGCGTGACGCCTGCCAACCGCTAGAGGGTACACCCTGCGTTGTTGAAACAGCATATTCCACCGTGCCGTCGCCGGGATAGGCATCCACCGGAAGTTCGTTAACCAGCAGGTTCGCCTTATAGGAGCTGCCAACCGGATCGGCACTGATGGTGCGGGCAATCTTGTTGATGGTCATAACATTGGTGAAGGTTTTTTCAAAGGACTGGTAGCTGTCGTCTTC
>JAAYCZ010000272.1 GCA_012729495.1 Syntrophomonadaceae bacterium
AGTCGTTTCGGCAACAAGTTAACGAGGCATTTCGTGTAAATGAAGTGCCATGGATTATTACCGATGGCGTGATGATCAAAATCGACGCTAAGCAGTTCGAACAGGATTTAAAACGCAAAACGCTGGAACAACTGCATGAGCTAAGGGATTCTGCACCCGTATTTCAGTCAGCTTATGACGAGCTGATAAAGGCAGTGGAGTTCCTCGAGAAGGAAGACTATGCTGAGGCAATTACGAATGCTGGGAAAAGCTATGAGAGTATTATGAAAATCATCTGCGGAGCTGATAAGGGCAATGCGGGAGAACTTACAAAGCAAATTGTGAGTGATGAACATTTAGATTTGCCAGATAGTATCAGCGGCGAGGGCTTCCGACAGAATGTACTTATGGCACTTCCCTATATCAGAAACAACATAGGAGCGCATGGCTCAGGAATGAATACAGCAAACATTCAAAAGTCGCTTGCCAATCTTGCTGTAAATATGGCCGCAACTCTTGATGCCTATCTGGTTGATGAATATAGCACTGAAGACTAATTGGAAGGAGGCGTTCCTGGTGGATTATATTTTTGAAAAAGGAAAATTTACAGAGGATGAACTCGAACAGGCAATTATTGAACTGTTCCAGCAGCAAGGCTATACTTATGTGCCCGGCGAAAGCATTCACAGGCGGTACGAAGATGTTCTTCTAACAGAAGATTTGCGCTCTTTTTTAGTGTCGCATTACAACAATGATCTAAGTGAAATTGAGATTCAAAAGATCATTAACAAGTTGAGTCTTATCAGCTCAACGCCACTGTATATTGGAAACAGGGACTCGTTTCGTCTTGTTACAGAAGGATTTGATCTTGGACGTGATGACCTCTCCAAAGTTGCTCTTCATGTGGATTATATTGATTTTGAAAATCCGGAGAACAATATTTTCAAGGTGGTTAATCAGTATTCTGTGCAAGATAAATGTTTACGTCGCCCCGACCTTCTCGTTTTCATCAATGGTATTCCTATTACAATTTTGGAGTTTAAAACGGCTACCGAAGAAGATACGACTATTCATAACGCATGGGAGCAAATTACAATTCGTTATTGTCGAGACATTCCAAAGCTAATGAAGTATTGCTTTCTTTCTGTCATTAGCGATGGTGCAAATAACCGTATGGGTAGTATTTTCACGCCGTATGAGTATTACTATGCATGGAATAAAGCCAACGATAAAGATAAAGTTTCAAATGGAATTAGCTCTCTTTATACGATAGTAGAAGGCGCATTTGCCAAAGAACGTATATTGAAATTGCTCAGGGATTTTGTGTTCTATCCTGATGACAGTAAAAAAAGCGAAGCTATTGTTTGTCGCTATCCGCAGTATTTTGGTGCGATGAAAATGATAGCAAATGTCAAAGTTCATATGCGCCCTGAAGGTGATGGAAAGGGTGGTACCTATTTTGGAGCGACCGGCTGTGGAAAAACATATACTATGCTTTTCCTTTCAAGGTTAATTGCGCTTCGGGACGACAACACATTTCATAATCCTACAATTATCATTATTGCTGATCGTGAAGACCTCGACACGCAGACATCAGAACTTTTCGTGAAAGCAAAAAAATACCTCCATGAAGATGATGTTCGCAGCATCGAAAATCGTCAGGATCTTCACGATACTCTTAATGATCGGCCAAGCGGCGGCGTCTATATCACGACAATTCAGAAATTTTGTGAGAGTACAGGTCTCCTTTCTGACCGCAGCAATATCATCTGCATATCCGATGAGGCTCATCGCACCCAGACTGGTGTTGGAGCAAAGCTTAAAAAGACGGATAAGGGCGTTTTTACAACATATGGCTTTGGACATTATTTACGTACCAGTTTTCCAAATGCAACATACTGTGGATTCACCGGAACGCCAATAGACGAAACTATCGCTGTTTTTGGAGATGTTGTTGACAGTTATACAATGAAAGAATCCAGCGATGACGGCATCACCGTGCGCATCGCTTATGAACCGCGCCTTGCTCGTGTCATTCTCTCGGATGAGCAGGCAAAGGAAATAGAAAAATATTACGAGCAGTGTGCTGAGGAATGATCTACAGAAGAGCAGATCGAGGAAAGCAAGCGCGCTATGAGCAAAATGAACGCGATCCTTGGTCATCCAGACAGAATAAAAAAATTGGCAGTGGATATTGTAGGACATTATGAATCTCTTTGTGCTGAAAAGCCGGAGATTGTACAGAAGGCAATGATAGTCTGTGCAGACAGAAAGATTGCTTTCCATGTATTAAAGGCGATTGAATCCTTGCGGCCAGATTGGGCAGTCAAGCGTAAAGCGGAAAATGAAGACGAACTAACGCAGGAACAGCTTGATAAGCTTGAGGCGCTTCCGAAGATAAATCTTGTTGCTACGCAGGGACAGAATGATGATAAAGAACTGTATGACCTGTGTGGCACCAAAGAACACCGAAAGATGCTGGACAAACAGTTCAAAAATACAGATTCAAATTTCAAGATTGCTATTGTTGTCGATATGTGGATTACTGGATTCGATGTCCCATCACTGGCGGTCATGTACATTGACAAGCCTTTGCAGAAACATACTCTGATTCAGACCATCTCTCGTGTAAACCGTGTCTTTGACGGTAAAGATAGAGGTCTCGTCGTCGATTATATTGGAATTAAAAACGATATGCTGGAGGCCGTAAAGAAGTACGGCAGCCCGCAAGACAGTCCTATTGATGAGCTAAATATTACATTGTCAATTTTCCGAAATCATTTGTCTCTTATTGATGAATTACTTAGTGGATTTGATGCGTCAAAATTTTACAATGGTTCTCCGCTTGATAGGCTTAATTGTTTGAATGAAGCAGCGGAATTTGTTCAGATGAAAAAGGATACTCAGACTCGTTTTATGGGACTCTCCCGAAGACTAAAAAGCGCATATATTATATGCTTTCCTTCGGGTGAACTTACGGATGAGGAGACATCTAAAGCACAGTTCTATCTTGCCATTCGCTCTATTATTTACAAGCAAACACAGGGTGACGCTCCGGATGCTGAGATTATGAATCATGTTGTAGAGGATATGGTTCGTGAGGCTATAACCTGCACTGGCATAGAGAATATTGTGGACGAGCATAAGTCGGTAGATCTCTTCAGTGATGATTTTCTGAAAGAACTGGAAACAGTAAAGTTGCCGATTACCAAGTTTAATGCTCTTTTGAAGCTCCTACGTAAGGCGATTTCAGCTTATGGTAAAACTAACAAGGTAAAGGCCGTTGAATTTGATGAACGTTTGCGGCAGGTTGTTGATGCGTACAATAGCCGTGACAAGCTCATATTTACAAGCGAAGTCGTATCTGATTTTGTTAATGATCTTTCTGATCAGCTTATTAAAATCATGAATGATTTAAATGATGATAAAAGATCATTTGAAAAAATGGGAATCTCTTATGAAGAGAAAGCTTTCTATGACATTCTTGTTAAAGTTCGTGATGCTCATGGATTCCCATATGCTGATGAAAAATGCATTATTCTTGCCAAAAAGATAAAAGGGCTTATTGACGATAAATCTCAATATGCAGATTGGTCTACTCGTGAGGATATCAAAAACCAGTTGAATATGGATTTAACTGTCTTGCTTTATAAGAATGGGTATCCACCAGAGTGGGATGAAGAGGTATTTGAAAAAGTCATGGAGCAGGCTGAAAATTTCAAACAATACAGTTCGCCGGATGGAGAAGAATTACCTGTATCGGAGGAAAATACTCCAATTAAATATGACTTTGAAGCAAAGCAAAAGCCAGCATCTATGGTTGCGGAAAATCCTGAAGTATATGGAAATAATAATTGAAGCATTTTTTTGAGGAGAGTGATCACATGCTGCAAAAGTCAATTAATGATAAGAAATTTAATGATGTGTTTGTTGAAGTCCCCTATTTGGAGACTTTAGGGCAGCATGCCAACGAACAGTTGCGTCTCTTCCGAATGAAAGAAGTTATTAGTAACAGATTTTCAAAAACTTCTTTGCAGGAATTTCTTGAATGGAACGTTGGCCAGTATGTATTTTCGCGTTCACAGATTGAACAATTTGAACTGGAAGGAAATGTATTCAGCGTTGGTATGGAAGCGCTTGATCTTATGCGTAAGAGCGGACATGCTGATGAAAGAGGTACAGGAAATGAAGTCGGAGAAATCCTGCTATATGCTTTTCTGGAATCAGTTCTCGGAGCTC
>JAAYCZ010000273.1 GCA_012729495.1 Syntrophomonadaceae bacterium
ACAGTCGACGGTACCATTACTCCGTCCACAACTGCGGGCACAACAGGTGGAACGACACTGGCTCTGGCAGATGGTGATTATGATGTGAAGATTTACAGCTTTACTGCAGAGGCCGGCAAACGCTACAGTGCGGTAGCTTATCAGCAATCCGGTGAAGAAAACATCCAACTCGACGGAAGCTTTTCAGACGCTTACGGGGCCGGAGAAATTACCTGGGGAGGCGGTTTCTTTGGGCTTGAGATGGAAGGACTGCCCATTGCTGTTTTCGAAGCAACCAGCAGTGGGACGTATTATTTGAATGTACGATGTTTGGCTGGCGGCGCAAATACTTTTATTATTAAAATTTACAGCAACACGCCGGCGGCTCCGGTACTGTCACCGGCAATGCTTGCGGATGGAACGACTGCCCCGCAGGAGATCACCATCACAGCCGAGGCCAACGCGGATATAAAGTATGTGTACGCATCAATAGATGATACGCTGCTTTCTTATACTGCACCTTTTGTCCTTGATGTTGATACGATGGTGCTTGCTTTTGCGGTCAAGGATGGAATTTACAGCGGAACAGCCCGGGGAGGCTACTGGTATGATGGTACGAAATATCCAGGGTTCAGCCCTTCCGAAAATATCCAGCCGGAAGGTACCGCCGTTTCAATTACCGGAGCAGAAGCAGGAGATACGGTCTACTATACGACCGACGGTACCAATCCTTACAACAGTTCCACCCGGCAGGTTTATACCGAACCGTCTGCCATTACAGTGGGCACCAGCGGGTTGAATCTGGCCGCGATTATCAAGAACAGTGCGGGCATTTATGGCAGCGTAAGCTACAAAGACTATACCCGGGGGACGCCTGCGCCCAGCATTACCAATATTCCCGGGGGCAGCACTTACACCGGGGAGGCTTTCGATGCCATGCTTGCTTCTTCAGCCGGCGCATCCATCTATTATACGCTGGATGGAACTGCACCGACGACTTCCAGTACCCTTTATACCGCTCCCATTCCCATCAATCGCAACACCCGGATCAAAGCGATTGCCGTACAGGCAGGTATTACTTCGACAGAAATGAACCAATTTTTGAATATAACCACACCCAGAGTAATCAACATCGGCGATACCGTGCAGGGAATGTCAGTCAATCAGTTTGGCGAATGGTTTAGTTTTACGGTCAATGACGCCGGCATCTATAAGTTTGAAATCACCCCTGAAAACACAACCTCGCATGGATTTGAAGACTATTCTGATTGGTATAACGGAAGCGACTATCCGGTTTTATTGTATGACAATGCAGGCACGCTGTTAGCCAACAGTCTGTATCCGATCGATGACGCAAATGCCATGAAATATAATTTTCCTTCGCCCGGAACATACAAGCTGAAAATCAGGTCCAGATCTTCCAGTGATGATAAATTTTCTTTGAAAATTGTACAGGGGATCAAATTGCCTGTTCCCAGTATTCCGGTTGATAACGATTCAATTGCCTATATCAAGGAAGGAGCATTAACCTTGTCAACTGCCGAAAGCGGCGGGACAGTTTACTATACGCTGGACGGTACTGAGCCGGCTACAACTGTCGGGGGGAGCACTTATGAATATACGACACCCATATCCCTGACGACAACCGCAGCTTATGAGCAGATTAACGTCAAAGCGATTACGGTTGTCAATCCGGGAACAGACACTGCCGCTGCCAGCGAGGTAAAAACCTTTGCTTACAGGCTCGTACCCGGGGGACTAACCATTAACAGCATACGGTATGGTTACTATGGTGATTATACATTTAACAGCACAGACACCTATTCCAGTGACAGCTATACGATAAGAGCAGGTGTACCGGGTGAGTCTTATGCCGGTTATGCTATATCATCCATTGATTTTGCCATCAAGCTGGATGACGGAAACGACACGTGGATATCTCTGGGGAATGTAACCGGTTCACCTTCTTCATTAGCGAATAACAAGACCGTTACCTGGAGTTACAGCCAGACTCCGTTTGTCGGCAATGCCATCCTGGCCGCGGAAGCAAGTGATGTGGCCGGCAATACGTACCGTTATGAAATTCCTATACAAATTCAAATGAATACCCCGACTGTACCGACAAACCTTACGGCAACTCCGGTTGAAGGCGGCGTCCAGTTGAATTGGGATGCTTCCACCTATGTTGACGGATATGGTTTTTATTATCTAATTTATCGGGGAACAACAGCAGATCAGGTAAGCACACTGGTGGGTCGGGTTTATTACAATCAGGACACAACGTATAAAGACACGATCAGTGATACTAGTTTACCTACCTATTATTATGGGGTCAAAGCTGATACTTCCTATTATGGCGGTGGGCGCAGCAGTGGTTTTTCCAATATCGTATCAGGTGCCGCCATAACAGACAAGACTGATCCGGTCATCACCAATGTATATATTCCCAATTCTGGTTACGTTAATAGCACGCTGGATTTTTCCATTTCCGCCAGCGATAACAGCGGACTAAAGGAAATCAAGGCGGAGATTTCACTGAAGGATCAAAACAGCTGGCAGGAAGCTGAAAAGAGTGTTGGCTCAGGGTTGACTTATTGCTATTTCGATCTTGCCGCGCTGACCGACCTGGTCGATGGAGAATATGATCTCAAGGTAACGGTGACCGACTATTACAACAATACAGCGGTCCAAACCGCTGCTTTTACCCTGGACAATACAGCCCCGCCAGCCCCGGTTTTGCAGGCAGAAGGAAGACCGGGCATGATCAAATTGAGTTTTACCAAGAGTGCCGAGGATATTTCCTATTATTATCTTCATTATAAACTGCATGATGCTACGACATTTTCCTCCATATATCGGTCTGACAACAACGACTATTATCATAATTTAAATGGCAGCATCGGCAGTACGTATGATTATAAAATCGTTGCTTATGACCGGGCCGGCAACCAGAGTTTGGCTTCTGAAATTGTCTCGGCCACGGTTCTGCCTTTCAGTCCCACCTTGTCCATCGTACCGGATGCTTCCAAACCGGGTGAGGTTTTAAATATCACGGCTACCGGACTGCTGGGCCAGGAAGCTGTCTATTTATACCTGGACGACAATACTTCTTATACGGCATATGCCACCACTGACAATGACGGGCAGGCTGTTTTTGCCTACAACATTCCCAACGGCTTGGTCGGGGCGCACCGCTTCCGGGTGGAAGGGTACTATTCCAAGGCCAAAATTACCAAAACCTATACCATCGTTGACTATGTGCCGACCGTGACTGCCCCGTCAACTGCCAAGGCCGGGGAGAGCATAACCATTGGCGTGGATCAGTTCGGCTGGATATCCAATGGTTATCCCGACTACGGTTATAAAACTGTGAAAATATACCTTGGCGGAGTTGAAATCGGTCAAATTAGTTGTTCAAACAGCGGAGATTTGAACGGTGCTGCCGCTACAGGATCAAATAACTTCCCAATCCCCTATACCGCTTCGGGTAATATGGAGATCAGAGCAGAAAGCACGGACGGCTATTCAGCCTCAACCACGATTGAAGTGAGTGCGTCGGCGGCAGCCATAAGTCTGCCACTGCCGGGGAAACGGAGTGGTGATTTGCTGCCGATCAGCGTCTCCGGCTTTGCGCCCAACGAATATATCTACTTCTATAAAGCAGGGCAATATATCACTGGCTCCTACAATACCTCATCTGCCAAAGCGGATGCTAGCGGCAATGCGGTATTCGACTACCGACTCGGGGCAAATGACGCGGGCAGTCTTTTCCTGGAAGCCAAAGGGGCAACCAGCCTGCTGGCCCGAAGCGCTGTCTACGAAGTACTCCCGGCCCAGTTATCCCTGAACGGTCCGACCAGTGTATATAAGGATTTATCCGGTTCATTTTCAGTTACCGGGTTCAATCAGAGCGAGTATGCAGACTTTTATGTAAACGGTGTTTTCTATGCCAGTGATTGGGGCTATGCCGGCGCTACCATCAACCGCACCATCTATTTTTATGAAACCGGCAACACCATGGTCACCGTAAAAGGCAGAACCTCAGGTTTGACTGCAGCCATAACTTGTGAAATCAAGAATCCGACTGCATTGGCACCGGTGCTGGTGGCGATTGCCGACGCATTTACGGCCGGCAGCACGGTGAGCCTGAATGCAAGTGGGTTCAAAGCCAATGAACAGATTAAGTTTTATAGTAATTTGACCCAGATCGGAGCACAACCCACCGATTCCGGCGGGGGATGCGCCCTGAACTATACGATCCCGGCGGAAACACCGGACGGCAGCAAATTTATTTTTGCGGCTACCGGAGACAGCTCGCAATTGACTGCTTTCGCAACCGCGGCGGCTGGAACATTGAATGCTTCCTACAGCGGCAGTCCCAAACCGGGAGACACGTTGCAGGTTACCATAACCGGTGCTGTCTATACCAACGCCGACTGCAGGATTTATCTGGACGGAGAATGGATCAGTGACAGTGGAACCTTTGCCGCGGCCGGAGCTGATACCGGATTTTCCTGGGCGCTGCCCTACTCAATTGCACCTGGCACACACAAATTGGAATTGCTGACGAGTATCGGAGCCTATCGAAATCTTGCGCTCACAGTGACGGCGCCGGCAACAGCCATGACGATTCATGCAACGACCCATGTGATCAGCTTGAGCGGCTTTGCTCCCAATGAAGCGATCGAAGTCAGAAGAAACGGGCAGATAATCAGCGGAATCAGTGCAGATGCCAGCGGAAATGCATCATATACACCGCCCCAATTGTTTGCAGCGGGGGAACATTTGTTTACAGCCCTGGGAACGACCAGTAATTTCTACGCTGCGGCTACGCTCACGGTGGCAGCAACCGGCGCAAACCTAACCCTTGACCCGGTGACGGCAGCGCCCGGAGCTTTGATTACGCTTGCCCTGACGGGATTTAACAATGGGGAAACGATCAGAGTATACATCGGCAGTATTGAACTGACACCAACGGCGGCGATCACTGCGGACACCAACGGTGCAGCTTCAGGCAGCGTAACCATCCCTGTCCAACAGGCAGTCGGAACAGCCACCATCAGAGCCGTCGGCATTGTCTCCGGAAAATCTGCTTCCCGAGATTTAACCATTACTGCACTGGCCCCGCAAGTCACAGCTGCTGCTGCCGTCGGAGACACCCTGCGGGCGGGAGAATATATGACCATTCAGGTAAGCGGTTTTCCTGCCAATACGGATATGATCTTTACCCTGGATGCAGTCAGAATAACCGTGGAAGGAACACCCAAAACCAATGCAGCGGGAGCGGTAACGGTCAGTTACAAGCTGCCTGCTGCAACGGCCGGCGGTACCCATCGTCTGACCGCCTCGGGAGGCGGTTTTACTGATACCTTTGATTTTACTGCCGAAGCCCAAACCAGTGTGCTGAAACTGTCTGATGCGCAGGGTAAGGCGGTCACGGAAGGCAAGGCCGGACAGACCATCATTATCAGCGGCGACAATTATTTGATGGCCGGCAGCGGAGATACCACCGCGGTGATCGAAATCGGCAGCGTAGTTATCGCTTCCATTGTGCTGCAAAACGGAAGTTTTTCCCGTAACTATACCATCCCGGCTGATTTGGCGGATGGCAATTATACGGTCAAAGTTACCACTTCAGAAGAAGAAGAAGCCGGTGCCGGCTTGCGGGTCGACAATACGGCCCCGGGTGTTCCGGTCACAACGGTGGAAGCTTCCTTTAGAACCCTGACGGTACGGTGGACGGCACCGGCAGATACAGATCTGGCTGGTTACAATATTTATCGCCGCAGCAATGCCACTGATCCCTGGGTGAAAGTGGCAGAGGCAAACATAAACACCACTGCGTATACCGACATGCTGGGCCAGGGGATTGGGTTGGCTACCAACTACTCTTATGAAGTCCGGTCCTACGACCGGTTGGGCAATGAGAGCAGCGGCAATA
>JAAYCZ010000380.1 GCA_012729495.1 Syntrophomonadaceae bacterium
GCGGATTGCCCCACAACCGCAGCAGCGCGTCTTCCAGTGCCTGGCGGTCCCGCACCTGGATCACGGCGTTCGCAGCCAGCAAGTCTTCCATCACGCCGGAGAAGTTTTCCATATGCGGTCCCGTCACAACCGCCTTGCCGAAGGCCGCGGGCTCGACCACATTTTGGCCGCCGTGCTGACAGAGGCTTTTGCCCACGAAAATGACTTCGGCCAGGGCGTAAAATTCCGGCAGATCGCCGGTAGTGTCCACCAACAACACCTTGCCGTTGAGGTCGGCGGACGGAGCGGCTGCCGGCCCGCCCGGCCGCGGGCGCACCAGGCTCCATCGCGCCGCCGGCAGTCCGGCGCGCTGGATATCCTCCAGCACGGGGCCGGCACGCTCCATGTGGCGCGGCACCAGGATCAATTGGGCCAACGGGTCCTCTTCCCGCAGGCGTTTAAATGTTTCCAGCAGGACCGTTTCTTCGCCCGGCCAGGTTGACCCGCCCACCAGAAAACGCCGGTCCATGCCCAGGCCGGCTGCCTGTAGCGCCCGGCGGACGGCGGCGCCGTCATGCGCGCGGCGTGCGGCCAGGGCCACGTCGTATTTGGCCGAACCCAGGACATGCACCCGGGCCGGGTTGGCGCCCAGGGCCGTCAGCCGTTCTGCGTCATCCCGACTTTGCATGCCGCAGAAATCCAGGCCGGCCAGCACCGGGGCCACCCAGGGGCGAATCCGGCGGTAGCCGCGGAACGAACGCGCGGAGACCCGGCCGTTGATCAAGGCGGTTGGAATGCGCCGGGCGTGCAGCGCGCGCAGCAGGTTAGGCCAGAATTCGCCGTCCACCAGCACCAGCATCCGCGGCTGCAACCGGTTGACTGTCCGGCGCACTACAGACGGGAAGTCGGCCGGGTAATACAGCAGCACATCGCGCGGGGACAAATATTTACGCGCCAGCGCATGGCCGGTGGAGGTTGTGGTGGTGAGGATGAAGCGCAACTCCGGGCGCCGGCGCCGCAAGGCCTCGATGAAATCCAGCGCCACACGGATTTCGCCCACGCTGACGGCATGCACCCATATCCGCTGCGCCGGCGGAAGGGCGTCAAGCTGCGCGAGGGTGGCGGCATCGTAGCGGCCGAGGCGCTGGAGGAAACCGCGGCGGTAGCCGCCCCGGCGCCACATGCGGCGGAAGAAATACGGGAGCATCAGGAGGTAGACCAGCGTAAAAACGCAATTATATACAAACCACATATGTAGACTTTCCGCGCGCCGGGCTGTTTATGCCGGACGCTAGTTCAATGTAGCATAAACTGGCGCCAAGTTCCACCATTGTCTGAAAGTTTTTTCTTGGTGTTCTTGTGACTTCGTGTGAGAATATTCCAGTTGCCGAACACGATTACTGAATTGGGGGCGCAGCATGCCAATGATCGCCGCCGGCGGCCTGGAAATATATTACGAGGAGCGGGGGACGGGCGCGCCGCTGGTTTGCATTGCCGGGCTGGGGGCGGCGCATGACGCCTGGGCGCCCGTGCGCGGGCCTTTGGCGGAAAAATTCCGGGTGATCGTTTTCGACAACCGCGGTGTCGGGCGGACGCGCGCGCCGTCCGCGCCGTTTGACATTGACTGCCTGGCGGATGACACCTGCGCCCTGCTGGATGCCCTGGCTGTGCCGGCGGCCTGCCTGGCCGGGCATTCCATGGGCTGCGCCATTGCCTTGGCCGCCGCCCGCCGGCACCCCGCGCGGGTGGCGCGGTTGATTTTATGCAATCCCTGCGTCCGGCTGCGGGCGCGCAGCGAATTTGTTTTCCGGACCAATGCGCATTTATGGCGTGCCGGACTTTCCGCCGGCCGGATTTTCCCGGTGATCATGCCCTGGTTGTTTTCCGAGGCCTGGCTGGCGGATCAATCCCGGGCGCAAGCGTTAATGGATGCTGTCGCCGCCCTCCCGGCGGCGCAGACTGCGGCGGATTTCGAGCGGCAACTGGCTGCCATGGTTGCCTTTGACGCCCGGGAGTGGCTTGACCAAATCCGGACGCCGGCGTTGTTAATGGCCGGGGCCGAGGACCTTCTGACGCCGCCGGAGGATGCGCGGGCGCTGGCGGAGCGCCTGCCGCGGGCGCAGCTCGCGGTTCTGCCCGCGGCGCACATGAGCCTGGCCGAGGCGCCGGACAGGTGCGTTAAGTTGATGACGGAGTTTCTGTCGTCCTGACCTGCGGACAATCAGTTCGCATCGGGGGCCAGCAGCACATCGGCCAAATCGCCGTCATAGCCGCAGTCATCCCGCAGGAACCGCAGGTGCGGGTAGAATTCGCCGATTTCATACAGGTTGTGCGCGTCGCTGCCCA
>JAAYCZ010000274.1 GCA_012729495.1 Syntrophomonadaceae bacterium
AATAAGGAGTTTCATTGAGTATATAAACAAAACGAACGATGATAAATGTCTGGATATCCCGGGAAAACGGCAGTTAACGGATGAAGATGCTAAAAAAATAATCAAGGATCATTGTCATATTTATAATACGCTAGATTTGCATAAGTTTGATGTTAATAAGAGAAATCAATACTTAAAAGAGCTGAAGGAAGGTTATGGCTTATCAATTAGACAAATAGAGAGGTTGACGGGAATTGGCAGGGGGATTATCCAAAGAGCCTAGTGTGACAAAACCCCCGTACCCATGACACACAATTGAACGCAGATATGAAAGAGGTTATCCAGGCAGTTTGCAGCAATCGCCTCGTACTGCTTGAAGCGGCCACTGAACTTGTTGATTTACTTATTGATTACACAGGAATCGAACCGGAGTTTGTTTCAAAGGTGTGTCGTGAATTAATTCGGTTCGTCGGCCCGGATATTGGAAACATCAGCACGTCTTTAGCTTTGCTGGCCGAGCCTTTAACAAATATTGCGCTCACTTTACACCGTCATCCTGATTATCGTGACATTGGACTGCAAATGTTTGAAGAACTCATTTCTTTGAATATACGCGAAACAAGATCGGCCTTGGATATATTAGATCGCAGACTGTTGAAAACAACAAATACGCCTTTCCGGCCAAGAAGGCGCCGTAAGAAGTCTTAAGTATACACCTCTCTGGAAATCTTCTTAAATATAACTCTGCCGCCAAGGGGATACCAGAGGGGTACGACATCTTTTTTGTACACTCAAGGCATGTTGAAGCCGCAGTCCTGTTGCAATGTCAAAAATCCTAATAAAATGGGCAGTGGGATTATGGATGAAAACATGCTTTGATGTGAGAAGATGCTTAAAATCTTTTATAATTTTAATTCCTCCGAATTCGAGGGAATTATTTTTACTCTTTACATAGCTAAATATTTCAAATAAAATAGAAGCGAACAGACGTTTGGAAAAGAAGTGGAAAATATCAAAACGGAGGCAATAAACCTTATGGCGAAGAAAAAGAATAACGAAATCACCATTCGTTCAAGTGCAGCCGAATACCTGACATATGTTGCAGCAACAGGCGATGATCCACAAAGCTTTGAAATGCGCTATGAAGACGAAAATATCTGGCTTACGCAAAGGATGCTGGCAACACTGTATGACGTGGAAATACCGACAATAAACTATCATATTAAGAAAATTTTTGATGATATGGAACTGGTTCCGGAAGCAACTATTAGAAAATTTCTAATAGTTCAATCTGAAGGTAACAGGCAGGTTTCTCGTGAAGTGGAACATTATAATCTGCAAATGATTATTTCTGTGGGTTTTAAAGTGAACAATGAACGCGCAGTACAATTCCGTAAATGGGCGAATCAGATTGTAAAGGATTACACGATCAAAGGATTTGCTATGGACGATGAACGCTTGAAAAATGGCGGTTCTATTCTGACAGAGCAGTATTTTGAAGAGCAGCTCCAGCGTATCCGTGAAATCCGTCTGAGTGAGCGAAAATTCTATCAAAAAATTACCGATATTTATGTGACTGCCATCGATTACGATTTAAATGCAAGTGCCACAAAGCGTTTTTTCGCCACTGTACAAAACAAGCTTCATTGGGCGATACATGGACAGACTGCCTCAGAAGTAATTTATACACGCGCTGATGCCGAAAAGAAACATATGGGGCTGACTACATGGAAAGACGCACCTGATGGGAAAATTCAAAAATTTGATGTATCTGTAGCTAAAAACTACCTGAGCGAATTTGAAATGGGGCAGTTGCAACGGCTGGTTTCTGCCTATTTGGATATTGCAGAGGATATGGCTATTCGACATATACCCATGACCATGCTGGATTGGGAAACGCGATTGAACCGCTTCATACAGGCAACTGACCGTAATGTTTTAATGGATGCAGGAAAGGTAACGGCGGAAATTGCTAAAGTTCATGCTGAAAGCGAGTTTGAGAAATATCGCATTATCCAAGACAGGCTGTTTCAATCTGACTTTGATAAATTAATTGATGGTATAAGGAATGAAGAATAACATTTAAGGGTGTCGAATTCGACGCCTTTAGAATACATAAACATATCAATTACCCTCCCGCCAAGGGGATACCAGCTTTAGGCGGCATCTTTTTTACACACTCAAGGCATGTGGAGACGGTGGTAAGGATATATCGGGGGTAAAGTATCGGGAATAGTACATTTCTGATGCTGGAAATTATGTTACCTCAGACGGAAAATAGGGGTAGGGTTGTGTGGGGGAACATGGAAATGTTAATCTGAGGGCAGAAAATTGCAGGCTGAAGGGAAAGGACATAATCGTGTTATATAGAGACGAATTAGACTTATCTAGTGAACAATGGTTGGAATTGCTACAGGATAATACTGTTTTTAAAGATGAAGATATTTTATTAGTTTTAGAACTTTATAAATGCAATAACTGCCGCGAGTACGCATCCGTATTAGCAGATTCTTTAGGTGTAGCGTCACACTCAGTCCTAAATCTGCAAATTGGGAGATTGGGGAAAAGAATCATTGCCAGGTACCCTGATATTAAATATCCAACGAGGGAAGACGGCGTTGTTAGATACTGGCATATACCTTTCTGGGGTGAAGATGGGGAAAAGAAAGGTCACTACTACTGGCAATTAAGACCCGAATTAAAAGAAGCATTGAAAATGCTAAAGAGTAATCAAAAACGAAAGATATTTGCTTTACATGGAGAAGTTCAACTAGCACAGGAGGTTGATGAAGAACAAACAGAGAAGCTATATGAAGGAGCAAAAATACAAATTGTTGTAAATGCGTATGAGCGTAACATTAAGGCTAGACAGATTTGTATCGATAAATATGGCTATAAATGCAGCATATGTGACTTTGACTTTGAAGAGTTTTATGGTATGTTAGGCTCTGACTACATTGAAGTACATCATTTAATACCTTTGCATGAAATAAATAAGGAATATCGTGTTGACCCGATTAACGATTTACGGCCTGTTTGCCCCAATTGTCATGCAATGCTTCATCGAGCTGGAATTTCGTATGAGGAATTAAAAAATAAGATTGAGTCTGAATGTTAGTGCGTGTAAATGGTAATAATCTCCACAAGAAAACAATATGGAGGTTATCAAATGGCAAAATCAAAGAACATTCTCACGGACAAAGAAATGGAGCTGGTAAGTCTGCTGATGC
>JAAYCZ010000275.1 GCA_012729495.1 Syntrophomonadaceae bacterium
TAAATCTGTACCGGTAGTGGTAAGAATAATTGGCAATTCCCGTAACGGGGGCAATTTTTGCAGCAGAATGCCCCAATGCCGGGCATGAAAAGCATGGATCAATGCATAGCTATTTTCTGCCAGCTTTGTCTGCACTTTTATTAAGGCATCCCTGTCTTCCAAAGATACTAAATCAATCACAAAACCGCGCTTCTCCAGACCGGTTTGCAAGCGCAGGCTGGTGATGCTGTTGCCGCGCTGGCTGTGTTTAAAGGGGGAGATCATCAATATTCTCTTTGGGTCATCTGACACGGTTAACACTGCAGCTCCTTACCTAATCCTATCTTTAAATTTTTGCGTTTTTGAATTATGTAAAATCCTCATTTAAATAATATTTTTATCAGCTGAAAACATTCAGCATAATGCCCTGCTCCGCTGGTGACACCGCGGTAACGGTTCAGACCTTGCACCGCTTCATCATAAGCAATATCAGCCAGTTGGGATTTGTGTTCACCCAAGGCGGTCAGTTTTTTCTGCATATAATCACTTATATCGACGGTCAGATTGTAGCGGGTAAGCGGAGTCCAGACTTCATAGGCGAGGATCTTTCCGCCTCGCCAAGGCTGATTCCCGCAGACAGGAAACCAAGGACCGGCAGCCCGTTTGCAGGCTTCCAGGATCAACTGGCAGCTTTGCTGGTGATCACGAACATCTTCTCGGTCATGGGGCAGAAAAACCATGCTTGGTTGCCGGGAGCGAATGACGGTGACCAGCGTATCCATTAATTCTTTGCTCCAGGCAATATACCCGTCAGGTTGGCGCAGAAAGATTACCTCACTGACACCCAGCCAGGCTGCCGCCCGGGTGGCTTCTTCTTCCCGCAAAACAGCCAGTTCCGCTGGATTGTAAGACAGACCACCGCTTTCTCCGGAAGTCAAATAAACGATCGCCGCCTGATCCCCGTGGGCCATATGGCGGGCAATCGTTCCGCCGCAGCCGATGATGTCATCATCCGGATGGGGAGCGAAAACCAGCAGTTTTTCCATTTTCATTACCTCCGCGCACTTGATACCCACTTTGGTTGAACCTAGATGATTATTCTTAGTATAGCGAAAATTAATCATTATGATAAGAGCGTAAGGTGGGCGCTTCCTTATAAAGTATTAACATCAATATCAATAATTGTTATAATATTTTAACAGCGAAATATAGGGAAACGTAAAATTTATTGAAAGGCAGGTTTTTTTATGCAGTGGGAAACGGTAAACCTTGATATTATGGATAGCGGCGCAGCCATTATGACGTTTAATCGGCCGGATTTCCTGAACTCGGTCAATGAACAGTTCTGTAAGGATGTTCCCGCCGCCTGCAAGGTCGTAGCCGAAAGAGATGATATAAAGGTCCTCATCATTACCGGCGCAGGCAAAGGCTGGTCCAGCGGAGGAGATGTTTCCACCCTTTACAATATGACCACTCCCCTCAATTCCAAAGAAACCTATGACAAGTCCACCAGTGTTGTGACGGCGATTTATGAGCTGTCAAAGCCGGTCATTGCTGCGGTCAACGGTGTAGTGGCCGGAGCTTCGACCTCCACTTGTCTGGCTTGTGACTTGATCATCGCCTCTGAACAGGCTCGCTTTGGTTTTACCTTTATGCAGCTGGCCTTTTGTCCGGATAGCGGGGCTTCCTACTTCCTGACTCAAAAAGTCGGTTATCACAAAGCGGCGGAGATCATTTGGTTTGGGAAAATTTTGAGTGCGGCTGAGGCCAATGAACTGGGTCTGGTCAATAAAGTCGTGGCGCATGATGAATTGATGAAAACCGCCGTCGAATGGGCTGAGAAGCTTACCCGTCTGCCGCTTATAACCGTCGGACTGGATAAAAAACTGTTGCGGGCTGCATTAAAAAATGATTATTATCAGCAATGTGAACTAGAAGCCCTCAATCAGGTTCTGTGCTGGAGTTCCGAGGATTTTAAGGAAGGCTGCCAGGCTTTCGCGGAAAAGCGCAAACCCAATTTCAAAGGAAGATAATTGAATTGCGACCTGCAGATGGGGCCGGTATCATTTTTGGTACCGGCCCGAATAATTTTACACTAATTATTATAATGATGCAATAAATATTGGGCAGCTAAGAGAATTCAGTATGGAGTATAAATTCAGTATGGAGTATAATAAAACGGAATAAATAAATACTTGCAGGCAGGATTTCGATAAGTTTTGTAGAAGTTTTCACAAGGCATGGCTTCCGTCTGTATTTTTTCTGGACGGTAGGCAAGGCTGCCAATTAAATATGGTCTCCGAACTGTCAACCTAAAGCTTTTAGCTATGGTAAGCAGTCATTGGGTAATTTCGGAAACGAATTTGCCTCCCATTGCGGAAAGGAGCAACTGCTATACTGCTGGTCTGGGGAAAACTCAGAAACCGCTGTTGTAGTTGTACTTTATATTCTGCAGTGGGTTTTTGTTTTTTGGATTAGTTTAAATGGATAGGAGGTGAGATTGTGAGCAAAATTCAAGAGATAATCGCACAATACGGGAATAAACAGGGTGGAATCATTGAAGCGTACCATGCGGTACAAAAAGAATATAATTATCTTCCCAATGAGGCTGTCACCGAAGCTGCCAAAGTGTTTGGAGTATCTGAAGCACAGGCCTACGGTGTGGCAACATTTTATTCCTACTTGGCGGTTGAGCCGCGGGGCAAGTATATCATCCGGATGTGCGAAAGTGCTCCTTGTCACGTAGCTGGTGCAGATGAGGTGATTAAAGCCATTGAAAGCGAGCTTGGTATCAAGGTGGGTGAAACGACTGCGGACGGAAAGTTTACCCTGGAACTGACCGAGTGCATTGGCCAGTGTCAGGCTACCCCGGTGATTACTGTTAATAGTGAACCAATTTTTGATGTTACTCCGCAGCAAATTCCGGAAATATTAAAAGCCTATAAATAAACAGACCGGAAACCCAGATAGTAAAGATGAGAGGGTAAAAGAAAAGGATGGGATAAAAATGGCAAAAGAAATGCGTGTCTTGCTCGAATATGCAGACCGGATCGATCCCACCAGTGCTGATGATTATATCAAGGTGGGGGGGTATAAAGGCCTGGAAAAAGCGCGCAAGATGAATCCAAAGGATTTGATCCAGGAGGTTAAGGAATCAAAGCTGAGGGGACGCGGCGGCGCTGGTTTCAACGCTGGAATGAAATGGAGCTTTGTGCCCCAGAATGCTCCCGTCAAATACGTGGTATGCAACCTCGATGAAGGCGAACCGGGGACTTATAAAGACAGGATCATATGCGAGAAAAATGCACAAGCCTTGCTCGAAGGAATGGCCATCTGCGGACATGCAATAGGTTCAGATCAGGGATATATCTATTGCCGCGGTGAATATCCCTTCGTGGTTGAATTACTGCGCAAGGCGATCGACAGTGCCGGTAGTGTATTAGGGGATTTTAAAATTGAGGTAAGAATGGGTGCCGGTGCTTATGTCTGCGGCGAAGAAACTGCTTTAATCGAATCAATCGAAGGCCATCGCGGTGAACCGAGATTTAAACCGCCTTTCCCGGGTGTGGAAGGGTTGTGGCAGGTACCTACGGTGGTTAATAACGTAGAAACATATGCTTGTTTACCTTATATCCTGGTCAATGGAGCACAGTGGTTTGCCGGAATTGGTTCAGCCAGTTATCCGGGTACCAAAGTAATCTCTTTAACCGGAGATGTTGTCAACCGAACCTATTTTGAGGTTCCAACCGATATGACCCTGCGGGAAGTCATTTTCGAACTGGGCGGGGGAATAAAAAATAGCAAGAAATTTAAGGCAGTCCAGGTAGGGGGAACGTCGGGAGCGTTTATCCCTGAACAGTATCTGGATACTAAAATAGATTTTGATTCCATGGGTGCCATTGGGGCAGCACTCGGTTCGGGAGCCGTACTTGTGCTGGATGAAACCCGGGACATTGTGGATGTGGCTGCCCGCATCACCAAATTTTTTGAACATGAATCCTGTGGCAAATGTAATCCTTGCCGGGAAGGTACTTTCCGCAACCGGGAAATTATGGAGCGTTTAAATGCAGGTAAAGGCAGTGAGGCTGATATCGACAAACTGCTCCTGCTCTCCAAAGTAATGCAGAAGGCATGTTTATGCGGGTTGGGGCAAGCTGCTCCGATACCTACTGAAAGTACCATTAAACATTTCCGTCATGAATACCTGCGCAAGGTGCAGTAATTTGAACAGGAAGGAGGAGCAACCATGATAAGCCTAACCATAGACGGGAAAGAAGTTCAGGTACCCCGCGGTACGATGCTGCTCGATGCATGCCGCCAGGCCGGAGCTGATATTCCCACCCTGTGTTATGACCCGGATTTAAAACTGGCCGGTTCCTGTCGGATGTGTATAGTTGAATGCCAAGGGCGCCGCAATCTTCTCGCCGCTTGTGTAACCCCGGCAGAAAACGGCATGATTATAGATACTGAAAGTACTGATGTTGTAGAAACCAGAAAAGTAATTCTGGATCTGTTGCTGGCCCGCCACAAACTGGAGTGTCATGTTTGTGAAAAAGACGGCGACTGCAAACTCCAGGAATATTGTTATCGTTATAATGTTAAGGAATCTGTATTGGGTGAGGAAGGCCCTCATTTTTATAAGCAAGATGCCAATCCCTTTATTGAGCGGGATTATGACAAGTGCATCATGTGCACCCGCTGTGTGAGAGCCTGTGAGGAGATCACCGGTGCCTGCGCCATCAATTTGGAAGATCGCGGTCATCATGTTCATATTGCCACTGCCTTTAATGGATTACTGGAGGATTCCCCCTGCGTCTTCTGCGGGCAGTGTGTAATGGTTTGCCCGGTAGGGGCATTGACCAGCAAAATCTCGGCCGGCAAAGGCAAGCCCTATCAGGTCAAAAAAGTCCCGACTACCTGCACGTATTGCGGTACGGGCTGTACTTTTGAATTAAACGTGAAAGATGATGAAATCGTTGGCGTTACCTCCATGCGCAATTATCAACAGAGCCCGGTTAACAATGGAGCCCTTTGCGTCAAGGGACGTTTTGGCTGGGACTTTGTCAATTCACCGGAAAGACTCACGACTCCATTGATCAGAGAAAACGGTGAATTGCGTCCCGCTTCCTGGGATGAAGCGCTGGACTTTGCCGCCGGAAAGATCAAAGAAGTCAAAGAAAAGCATGGACCGGATGCCTTGGCCATGTTTTCATCGGCACGCATGACCAATGAAGAAAACTATCTGGCGCAAAAACTGATGCGCGCAGTTATCGGCACCAATAATGTCGATCACTGCGCCCGCCTCTGACACTCCGTTACTGTCGCCGGTCTGGGGGCAGCATTTGGGAGTGGCGCTATGACCAACTCCATCAATGAGTTACAAAACGATGCCAAAGCGATCTTTTTGATTGGCACCAATACCACCGAAAACCATCCGGTGATTGGCTATAAAATCAAGAGCAATGTTCGCAAGAACGGAGCCAAATTGATTGTGGCCGATCCGCGCCGGATAGAACTGGCTGAGATGGCCGATGTTTACATGCAGTTCAGACCAGGTACCGACGTAGCCCTGGTTAATGCCATGATGAACGTCATCATCAGCGAAGGATTACTGGACAAGGAGTTTATCGCCAACCGTACCGAAGGCTTTGAAGCTGTTGCGGAAGTAGTGGCAAAATATACGCCCGAAGCCGCCGAGAAAATTACCGGTGTTCCGGCTGAAGATATCCGCAAAGCCGCCCGTATCTATGCCGAAGCGGAAGTTGCTTCAATATGCTATGCCATGGGACTGACGCAGCACAGTACTGGTACCGATAACGTAAAAACTGTCTGTAATCTGGCCTTGCTCACCGGTAATCTAGGCAAACCCGGCGGAGGGGTCAATCCGCTGCGCGGCCAGAACAATGTTCAGGGAGCCTGCGACATGGGCGCCCTGCCGGTCAGCTATCCTGCTTATCAGGCAGTAAGCAACCCGGATGTTCGCGAGAAATTTGAGAAGGCCTGGGGGGTTGAACTTTCACCCAATAACGGGGTTACCCTGACCAAAGCCATCAACATGGCTCATCATGGTGAAATCAAAAGCATCATCGTAATCGGAGAAAATCCCATGGTCAGTGATCCTGACCTGCACCATGTGGAAGAAGCCCTGGACAACCTTGAATTTCTTATGGTTCAAGATATATTCCTGACCGAAACAGCCCAAAAGGCGGATGTAGTATTCCCGGGCGTAAGTTTTGCGGAAAAAGACGGGACCTTTTCCAATACGGAAAGACGGGTACAAAGAGTACGCCAAGCCATCAATCCCCGCGGTGATGCCCGTCCGGACTGGCAGATTCTCTGTGAACTGTCTACCCGCCTGGGCTATCCGATGAACTATGCCTCACCGGAAGAAATTTTCAATGAAATGCGTACGGTTACTCCTTCCTACGCGGGCATTACTTACGGGCGTATTGAAGAGTGCGGTCTGCATTGGCCCTGCCCGACGGAAGAACATCCCGGTACCCCGATTCTGCATAAAGAAAAATTCAACCGCGGACTCGGTTTGTTCCATGCTATCGACTTCAAGGAAGCAGCCGAGTTGCCTGATGCAGAATACCCGATTCTGTTGACCACCGGACGCAGTCTGTATCATTACCATACCGGTACCATGACTCGTCGCTCGGTTGGCCTGGATGCCATCCAGCCTGAAAATGAACTGCAGATCCACCCCAATAAAGCAGCGGAATTGGGCATTAATGACGGCGATAAGGTTCGGGTCGTTTCACGGCGCGGCAGTATCGAACTGAAAGCCAGAGTGACAGACATTGTTGATGAAAATGTAGTATTTACCTTCTTCCATTTTGCCGAAGCTGCGGCTAATGTACTGACCAATGCTGCTCCCGAATCACTCGATCCGGTAGCCGGAATTCCTGAATACAAGGTATCGGCGGTAAGAGTGGAAAAGATCTAGATATCTGATTCAAACAAGCAAAGGGGCTGTCTCACGAATCCTTCAGGGATTGGGACAGCCTCTTTTTGTTAGTATCCTTACGAAGCATTATCACAATACGGTTGCCATAGATCTCTTTTTTGAGCTGCTCGGCCAGCTATATATTTCCTGATTATTTCCTCAATATCGCAGTCCAGCAGTACAGCGGCTTCCCGGTGGGAAAGTCCTTGTTTCAGTCTGGTCTTGGCGAGGATACTGCGGAAAGTAATAATTTCAACGCAGTGCAGCCGTGAGATCAATCTGGCATAATGATATTTCTAAAAAGCTCAGCTGCAATTGCCCAAAAAAAACCGCTTACCCGACAAGGGCAAGCGATTTTAAAAAACTAAATTATGAATAAATCTATAAGGCTCTTTTGTGCTTGGCATGGTAATGAGTATGCAGCAGTTCGTGGGATTTATGTCCCAGCGGTTCATGCAGGAACTCATCATAAAGCACTTTAACCTCAGGATTGTCATGCGATTTTCTGATCGCCATGGCCTGATCTTCTTCGTAGATTGCCTTAATACGCTGAATACGTTTTACATTGGCCTTGGTGATGGGCTGTCCACCGCCGCCGATACAACCGCCGGGGCAGGCCA
>JAAYCZ010000029.1 GCA_012729495.1 Syntrophomonadaceae bacterium
GAACGTATCCTGCGTGAGCTGAGTGCTTCGGTTTCAGCCTTTGCTGCTGAACTGCAGACCAACAATGAAATTCTGGAAAATCTGGACGTTATTTTTGCCCGCGCCAATCTGGCCTACAATATGAATGCCTTTCGGCCCCAAATCAATAACCGGGGGATTATCGATCTGCAAAAGGCCCGCCACCCTTTGCTGGGCAAGCAGGCGGTGCCGGTTAATATAAGCCTTGGGCAAACCTTTGATATTCTGGTCATCACCGGACCCAATACGGGCGGCAAAACCGTGGTTCTAAAAACCACCGGCTTGTTGACGGTTATGGCCATGTGCGGTTTGTTTGTGCCTGCCCGGGAAGACAGTCAGCTCTCAGTATTTAAAAACATTTATGTTGATATCGGGGATGAACAAAGCATCGAACAATCGTTGAGTACTTTTTCGTCGCATATGAACAATATCATTCACATCCTCAAGAACGTCGGAACAGGCTCATTGGTACTGATGGATGAACTGGGCGCCGGGACTGATCCCCACGAAGGCGCAGCCCTGGCCCGGGCGATTCTGGAACGTCTGAAAAACCTGCAGGCCAAGGTCATAGTCACCACCCATCAAAGCGAACTAAAAACCTTTGCCTACCAGAATCAACGGGTGGAAAACGCCTGTGTGGAATTTAATCCGGTAACTTTAATGCCGACCTACGAATTGACCATCGGCACGCCCGGACAGAGCAACGCCTTTGCCATTGCTTCCAGGTTGGGACTGGACCATGAAATCGTAACCCAGGCCCGCAGCCTGGTTCCCGAACGGGAAAAAGAGATCGGGGACATGATTCGGCAATTAAAGGAAAGCCGCTACAGTTTTGAGATCAGTAGCCGTGAACTGGAAAAAGACCGGCGTGAGCTTGACAGAGAGCGCCAAGAACTGGAGAATGAACGGGAAAACCTGACGACCATGAAAAATGAGATCATTCGCAAAGCCCGTCAGGAAGCGGATAGTTATGTGCGCGCCATCAAACGGGAAGCCAATGAAGCCATTGACGAATTAAAAGAAATCTTAAAGGAAAAAGAAAAACCGCCCAAATGGCATGAAGTAGAAGAAAAACGCAAGCGGCTTAGGGATCTGAGCGTTCAATTTGAAGATGCCGAGGCCGGTTCTGCAAATGATGATTTTAAGGCCGGCGATTATGTGCAGTTAAAAAGCATTGGCCAGTATGGCTATGTACTGGAAGGACCGAACAATCAAGGGGATGTGATGGTGCAAATCGGTGCAACCAGGCTTTCTGTCAATCGGGAACAGCTGCTTCCCGCCCGGGTTAAACAGGAAAAGCCCCAGCGCTATCAGCAGACATTTCTGGAGAAAGCCCGCAGTATTTCCCCGGAACTGGACCTGCGCGGCAAATATGCCGAAGAGGCACTGGAAGAGCTGGATAAATACCTGGATGACGCGGCCCTGGCCGGGATTGAGAAAGTCAGGATCATCCACGGCAAGGGAACCGGAGCACTGCGCCGCGCCATCCGAAGTTACCTGCAGAACCATCATTTTGTCAGCGAATTTCGTGACGGCGCCATTGCCGAGGGAGGCTTTGGAGTGACGGTGATTAAATTAAAATAGATACTCGGGTTTTGCTGGAACAGTGGCCAAAAGCCAACTCCCATCCGGGTTCGTATAATGAGGAAAAGGGGGCAGAAAAACATTCTGGACAAATGTTTTTCTGCCCCCTTTCTCTACAACCGGCTTTTGCTTATTCTTCTTTAAGCCAACGGGCAACATCCAATGCATGATAGGTAATCAACAGATCTGCTCCAGCCCGCTTCATTCCCACCAGTGCTTCCATAACAATACGTTTCTCGTCAATCCATCCGTTGGCGGCCGCCGCTTTTACCATCGCATATTCTCCGCTGACGTTGTATACAGCCACCGGAACTTTAAACTCCTGTTTGGTACGATAGATAATATCTCCATAAGACAAGCCCGGCTTGACCAGGATAAGATCCGCTCCCTCTTCCAGATCCAGACGCGTTTCCAGCATAGCTTCGTTGCCATTGGGGGGATCCATTTGATAAGTTCTGCGGTCACCAAACTGCGGAGCCGAGCCGGCTGCTTCGCGGAAAGGACCGTAGAAACCGGAGGCATACTTGGCTGCATAGGACATAATCGGGATATGGGCAAAGCCCTCCTGGTCTAACCTCTCCCTGATGGCACCAACGCGTCCATCCATCATATCGGAGGGAGCAACCATATCTGCCCCGGCTTGGGCATGGGTAACGGCTGTGCGGGCCAGCAGATCAAGCGTAGGATCATTCAGGATTTGCCCGTTTTCCACCACACCACAATGACCATGGTCGGTATATTCGCACAGGCATATATCGGTAATAACGTAGAGTTGCGGGAAATGTTTTTTGGCCAATCGTACTGCCTGCTGGACTATCCCGTTTTCATCATAAGCCCCTGAGCCCACCCTATCTTTGCTCTCCGGAATACCAAAAAGCAAAATCGAGGGGACACCCAGCTCTACAACCTCTTGCAAGGCCAGGACAAATTCGTCCAGGGAAAAATTATATACGCCGGGCATCGAAGAAACAGGCACCTTTTTTTTCTCTCCGGGCATAACAAACATGGGATAAATCAAATCTTCAACTCTTACATGGTTTTCCCGCACCATCTTACGGATGGTTTCATTGGCCCGTAACCGGCGCGGACGCTTCTTAAGTTCCATCATATATGCCTCCTTCTGAATTTTTAAATCATGCAAGCAAGAACCGTCCCCACTTGCCCCTTTAATAAATCATCCTGCTTAATTATCAATCAAGTCGTGGCCGGGCCCTTTGTAAATCTGGTGATCCTGCAGCGGGCAGGGCGGATAATTATGCCCGGGATTAATGACAATCTCTTTAATCATTGCTGGCGGGCAACCGCCGCTTTGACCCCCGTGGGGAATAATGGCTTGATACAATTTGCCCTCATGACGCGGATCTGTGCAGACCTTGACGGTGTTTTTAAAAAGGCTCTGCACCGTAAAGCTGTTATGAATGTCACATGTTTCAGCGGGAATTCTGCTTGTTTCCGAACTGCCCGGCTTGGCCTGTACCATGGATTGTTCGTAGATGTCAGGACAGTATTTGGTGGCCAGTTTACCGGATTCCCGGCAGATATTTACGTGCTGATGAATGGTACAGACGGCGTCGGGGGCGTATTTTTTGACGCAATACTCACTGATGATCTGGTCATCTGGACAGTTGGAGGAAGGCAATTTACCTGATTTGGTACAAACACTGGTGAGAATGACATCCTGCGGTTTGGTCCAATTGCTGTATTTTTTATCTTTATGTGCTTTTTGCAGCATGGAACTGAACAATCTGGCCGGATAACCTCCGCCATATTGATTCTTCATGGTGTATTTTTCATCATATCCCATCCAGATTGCACCCGAATATAAAGGGGTAAGACCGCAGAACCAGCAGTCATTGTTGTTCTCCGAGGTACCGGTTTTCCCGCCGGTGGGCACTCCCGGTACTTTGCCGTTGGTACCGGTGCCGCTGTTTACAACCGTCTGCAGCATGCTGTTCATCAGCCAGGCAGTATTGGCACTCATAGCCCGCTTCATCTGCTGTTTATACTGATAGAGGATCCGCCCGTCGCTGGCAGTGATTTTGGTTATAAAATGGGGCCTGACATAATAGCCGCCATTGCCGAAACTGCCATAGGCGGCTGCCATTTCCACCGGTGATGCACCGATCGTAAGGCTGCCCAGAGCCAGGGGAGACAGGCCCAGATCATTTTTGCCCGGAGTATTGATAAGATGATTTAGTCCCAGCGCCTTTCCTGATTCATATCCGGCACTGATCCCGATTTTATCCAGCATCTGAATGGCATAGGTGTTGATGGAATACTGTACCGCAGTGCGCATGGGAATCAGGCCGCGGTATTTGAAATCATAATTCTGGGGTGACCAGACTTCATGGTTGATTTTATAAGAAATAGGCGAATCGTCCAGAACGGTAAGAGGCATATTGCCTTTTTCCAGTGCCGGTGTATACACAGTCAGGGGCTTAATAGCCGACCCGGGCTGGCGATAAGCGTTGGTGGCACGATTAAAACCACGTTGATTGGTATATTCGCGTCCCCCCATAATCGATTTAATCTCTCCATTGCTGTGGTCAAATATAGCCATGCCAACCTGGATCTGGTTGCCGTTTTTGGTTTCGCTGGGAAAGTGAGCCGGATCCTTAAAATATTCTTCTGCGTGTTTCTGCAGGGCAGCATCCATAGTGGTATAGATCTTCAAACCGGAGGTATAAATCATGGCATCGGCATCTTTATAACCTTTTATTTGGGAAAGTTTGTCCACCGCTTCATCGATTACCGCATCAATAAAAAAACCGTAGTGAATGGAACTGCTCTGACCCGATTTAAAAACCAATTCTTGGTTATGGGCTTCTTCAGCTTCGCTGTAGCTGATAAAATTGCAGTTGCGCATGCTTAAGAGGACCAGCCATTGTCTGGATTTGGCCGCTTTAGGGTTCTGCAAAGGATCATAACGACTGGGACTCTGTACCAGACCGGCCAGCAGGGCGGATTCTGCTAGATTGAGCTCGGAGACATCCTTGGCAAAATACCTGTTAGCTGCCGCCTGCACCCCGTAGGCACCCGCACCGAAGTAAATCTTATTCAGATAGAGCTGAAAAATCTCATCTTTGGAATACATGGACTCCAGTTTGTAGGCCAGCAGAATTTCCTTGACTTTTCTCTGCCAGGTTTTTTCCTTACTAAGAAAGGCATTGCGGGCCAGTTGCTGCGTAATAGTGCTGGCCCCCTGACCGGTGAGATCGCGGGTTTGAATATTACTCAGCAAGGCACGGGCAATGCCTTTGTAGTTTACACCGTGATGGTTGTAAAAATCTCTGTCTTCGGTGGCAATAAAAGCGTTGATCAGATCAACGGGGACTTTTTCCAGTTCCACCGAGGTGCGATCTTCCTCCGCATGTACCCGCCAGAAGATTTTGCCTTGATCATCGTAGAGCAGGCTGGCATTGGCGCCGGTCAGTTGTTGTTCATTGAAAGCCGGCAAAGCATAGGCGGAGTATGCAATTATACCCAAAAACAAACTTAGGCCAATAAACAATATGGTCGTCAGTATAACCTTCCATTTGCTGCGCTGGGGAGGCTTTTGATATTCATATTGATAATTGGGATGATAATTATCCGCCATGAATGCATCCTTCCTGAACATCCCTACTGTTCTGACCTGGCTTTATTGCCAGCATTCTATTTAATTATTACATAACTTCAAATTTCGATAAATAACTATTTATTGTCATATTACGCCAAACGCCAAATAAATCTTGCAAGGGTAACGGCGTTGCATCTGCCTGCTTTAATATACTATCATTTTTAAATAATAAGGGGGTTAAACAATTGATAATAAAATAAAAGAGCAGGTTATACAGCAAATGGAACTTATTGAGCGCGGGGTTGCCGAAATCGTTCCGCGCGAAGAATTGATTGAGGAACTTGGCCAATCAATCAACAAAAGCCATATAAAAAATTTAAAGGCGCATGATCATGCCGTAATGGCAGAACGATGCGTCTTTCGTTTTTTAATAACGTTTTTCCAGTGACTTAAGAGCCGGCATGATATCGTCGACGTGGCCTTCAAAGAATATGGCATGACCTCTTACGTTGGGATAATCAAGCGACATCATTTTGATAAATACAAAGCCGATCTCTTCCAGCGTTTTACGGTCGTAATTTTTAATATAGTCCATGTGCTTATCGGTTATTTTTTTAGCCGTGCAGTAAATATCCCGGCCTTTGGAATTGACCAGCGTGGTTGCTACCAGGGTACGCAAAATATTTTCACCTCACAATTATTGCGAAAATCCCGCTGCTGAAACATACATATAGTATGCTCACGGGCGGGATTTAAAATAATATTCGGGCTTAATGGTTTTGCCACGGGCCCTTTTGGGATAAGCATGGTAGTCCCAAGGGGAATCGAACCCCTGTCTCCGCCTTGAGAGGGCGGCGTCCTGGGCCTCTAGACGATGGGACCATAAAAATGGCAGCCGAACAAGGATTCGAACCCTGGCGAACTGATCCAGAGTCAGTCGTGCTACCACTA
>JAAYCZ010000276.1 GCA_012729495.1 Syntrophomonadaceae bacterium
ATGGGGATGCCGCGGGGCACAAATCCCCGGGCTCGCCTGAAAAAATGCGGGGTCTGCAAATCCGTTACCCGCATCACCGAATCATCACAGGGATTGTAAATATCCCGGTTATGCAGCAGAAAATAATCGGCTATATCCTTAAGCTTATCCAGAGCTTCCTCATTATCGATAATCAAAGGCTCATCACTGATATTGGCACTGGTCATGATGAGTATTTCCAATTCCTCATCGAACAGGAGAAAATGCAGCGGCGTATACGGCAGCATCACTCCCAGCGTATTTATACCCGGATGAATAATATCAGCCGCCAGTGAACACTGCTCAATCCTTTCCAAAATGACAATGGGAGCTTGGGGTGAACTGAGCCATTTTTCTTCTTCTGCATTGATGCGGCAATATTTATGCGCTGCCTCTAAATCTCTCACCATTACCGCGAAAGGCTTGGTATCTCTCTTTTTGCGTTGGCGCAGGCCAGCTACCGCCTCACGGTTACGGGCATCAACCGCCAGATGAAAACCGCCCAGTCCTTTGACGGCTACAATATATCCCTGCTTCAAGATATCTCTGACATCACCATCCACTTCCTGGCCCTGCCGATTACAGAGCTTGGTCTGCGGACCGCATACCGGACAGGCATTAGGTTGGGCATGAAAGCGCCGCTGCAAAGGATTTTCATATTCAGCCTGACAATCCGGACACATAGGAAATGCATCCATGGTCGTCATGGCCCGGTCATAGGGCAGGCCTTTAATAATCGTAAAGCGGGGACCACAGTTGGTACAGTTGGTAAATGGATATCCATAACGACGATCCTTGCTGTTTCCAACTTCGTCCCGGCAATCTTGACAGATGGCAATGTCAGGAGAAATCATCACCGTTTTATCTTCCCGGTCATCACTTATCTTTATAGTAAATTCACTATATCCGTGCCATTCTGTTTCGTTTATTTGCCAATCACGAATTACGGCCAGAACAGGTGCCTCCTCCAAAACCCGGTGCAAAAATTCTTTAATATTTTTTTCTTCACCTTCGACTTCAATAACTACCCCGGCCGATGAATTCAAAACCCAGCCTTTCAGTTCATATAGCATGGCCAGACGATAGACGTGAGGCCTGAACCCTACCCCCTGAACAATTCCGTTGATGTTCATCCGATAACGGCTTTTTATTAACTGCATATTTATCCCTGCTTTAAGATTATTAACAGACGCGGGTGGCACTGCCGCAAGCAGTTTACAAAGAACCTGCTTGTCTGCAATGTTCCTCATTATCTGCGTTACCCGCGTCTGTCTTGGTTATGATAACATTATGTTCTGTTTTTTGTACTCAAGGGGTAATTATTCCGCCATCAAAGCGCGAATCTCCTCAGCCACCAATTCGGTCAGGCGCGGCAGCTTTTCCTCTATTCGGGGAGTCAGCTCCATGCCCCAATCAATTACCTCAGGTTCAATACCATAGACGATTATTTTGGGATAGTGTCCCATCATGTTTACCATTTTAACCGCCTCGATAAAATGCATCTCGTGTAGAGAAGTACAGTTTTCCTGGGGACGCAAGCCCAATTCCTCCAGAGGAGCCCGGTACATCGTTCCCGGCTCTCCCCCGGCTTGCATCGCATCAATAATAATTAGGTTTTCCGCCTGACAAAAGAAATCAACCAGATCATAGCTGTGGGTTCCGCCATCAACCAGTTCAACTCCGTCCGGAAGATCCATTTCCATCAGGCGGTTAATGGCGTGTACTCCCACTCCTTCATCCTGCAGGATATAATTTCCTATTCCTACCACCATAAGCTTGTTCAAGTTCTATCCTCCAATTAACTAAACGCTGATCCCCTTGTCGATCCTTGCCCCATGTTCCTCTTCGTGAATACCATGGTCAAAATCGGCCGGTAATTTGCCCGTAAACATTGATTTGAGCACCGGTATTCCTTCAGAAATATCCAGGTATACATGGGCCAGAACCGACAGAACAAACAACCAGGTTACAATATAATGAATCACTCTGATCGCAATCAGTCCGCCCAGAGCACCGCCCAACCAGGCAAAGGTATCTGGTTTATAGAGGATAAATCCGGTGATGACCTGGATCAATGCCATGAACAGCCAGCCGGTATACATCATTTTCTGTCCCGGGTTATACTTGCCATAATAGGGATGGGTATCTGCCAAAAACAGATAGTATTTAATCATACTCGGAAATTTCGGAGTATCTTCCTTGACGTTAAAAACGATGTTTTTAGCATCTTTGGCAACTATGGCATAATATACTCTGCCCACAACGCCGAAACATAACAGGTAAGCCATAGCAAAATGAATCATCCGGGGGGTATCCATATTGCTAAACAGCCTGAATCCATGCGGGCTATGAATATAATACCCGGTCAGAATCAGCAGGGTGATGGCTATCATATTGGTCCAATGAAAGAACCTGATCCAGACAGAATGTCTTACTTCCATCTCTTTAACCATTTTCTCACCCCCTAATTTATCTGGAATTGGCTGATCACCTTTTTATCTGGAGTCATTATATGAACCGCACAAGCCAGACAGGGATCAAAGGATCTGACCACCCGAACCACCTCGATGGGATTCTTGGTATCCGCAACCGGTGTTCCGAGCAGAGCCTCTTCCATTGCGCCCATTTTGCCATTATCGTCACGCGGAGACATGTTCCAGGTACTGGGCACAATCGCATTGTAAACTGCAGTTCTCTGATGTTCAATGCGATTCCAGTGGCCGAGAGCACCACGGGCAGCTTCCGTCAATCCCACCCCCTGAGCAGAAGCAGGAATCTTATGGGGAGTTGCCACCGGCTGACCGGCTTCCAATTTAAGCGCCCAGTCTTTCATGGCATGAGCCACTGCTGAACATTCAACCGCCCGGGCAAAATGACGGCCCAGTACTGAAAAGGCCTTGTCGCCTAAAGCGATTACATCAGGTTGTTTGCTTACAATCGCCCGCGCCAGAGGACCTACTTCCATAACTTCGCCGTTATAACGAGGTGCCTTGAGGAACGAATAAGCATCTTTTTTGTTTACCTCAGGCTCAACCATGGCCTGGTCAGGAGTGCCGGCAATGCCGTCTTTAAACCAGGAATATTTTACTTGTTCGGTAATCTTTTCGGGTTCAAGTTCTTTATACTGGCCCCGTACATAAACACCCGCGGGGAAGAATTTTTTCTTTTTAATATGATCCATGCCTTCTTCCTGGGGGAAGGCACCATAGGCCAGCATATTCATGCAGCCCCGGCCAATATCAAACCAGTCTGCATAGGCTCCAGCCACTGCTTTGACAATAGGAATATAAGTATTGTCAATAAAAGCAGTTACTTCGTCCAAACGGCTGACAAACTCGAAAATCTTTGAGGTGTCCGGAACTTCAGTTACACCGCCGGGAACGATGGCTTGCTGGTGAGGCATCTTGCCTCCCCAGAGAGCAGTCATTTCATGTGCCTTGCGGCGCATATTCAAGGCTTCCAGATAGCTGTTCACCGCCAGTTGGTTTACATCGGCGGGCAGACGATAATCGCCCTGGTAGCGCGGCACAAAGGGCGGAACATCAGGGCCCTGTACATAGTCAAGCGCAGCCAGATGGAAGAAATGTAAAATATGTGATTGCAGATAATTGGAACCGAGAATAAGATTCCTTATTATGCGGCCATTGGGCGGCGGTTCAATGCCAAATGCATTGTCCAATGCCAGCGAACCCGCGCTGGCGTGTCCGACCGGTCAAACCCCGCAGACGCGCTGCATGATCTGTTGCGCATCGCGAGGATCACGACCGCGCA
>JAAYCZ010000277.1 GCA_012729495.1 Syntrophomonadaceae bacterium
AACTGATCGAAGCCTATGACCACATAGGCATCGTATCAACTCTGGATCAGTCCCGGGGTCTGGTGGTGATCAGATCAACCGAAGACTGCCTGCCCGATCTGGAAGAAATCCTGCACCATCTTCCTTTTCCCATCGAATTATACTGGGAACAGCCCGAATAAAAACACCTATAAACACATTTTAAAAAAACTTTGCTTATCCGATTCAGACTGCACCATCCGTGATTGGCCTGATTTGTTGTATTATAGGCGAATAACTTAACTTGGTGCCAGGCACCAAGTTAAGTTATTTGGCATTGATATGAAAGGTAGTCTGCCGAGTATAAGCCTTCCTCTTATTGCCAATGCTAAGAGCAGATAAAATACTCTTGCATTGGCAACCGGAGGGCAGCAGCTTGTTAAAAAGAATCTATTTTATGATGGGCTTTTTTCTTGTAATATTTTCTCTTTTGCTATCAAAATTTTTCTACTATCAAATCGTCAGAGGGGAAGAACTAACTGCCCAGGTGGTGAAAATGCGCAGTCAGTCAGTTGCCATGCGTGAATTTCCGCGCGGGGAGATCCTCGATCGCCATCAAGGCAGCTTAACCCAAAATACAGGCTATTACAGCCTCTATTGCCGTCCCCAGGCAATCCCGCCGCGACAGGGCTCCAGGCAGGCAGGTATGCTGGAACTGGCCGCCTGGATTGCAGAGCAGTTGGAAGGCGGCGATAAACAGGAAATTTTCAGGTTGCTGAGCCAATCATCTGCACGCGGCAATCTGTTAGTAAAACTGCATTCCGGGTTAAACCCGGCCGAAGTTCTGAGGCTGCAGGCAGTTCCTCATCCTGCCCTGGAAATAGTGCCGCAGTTGAAACGTTATCGTCAGGACGGATTCCTGGCTCATGTTATCGGTTACGTAAGCGCTGATGGCGTTGACGGACAGGCCGGTCTGGAGAAAAGTTATAACCGGATTCTGCAAAAGGGAGGCGCACGCCTGGAAATACTGGCCATGCATGATGCGCGTGGGCAGGCCATCCCGGGAATTAATCTAAAGATAAAAGCGGAAGCCCAAGAAAAGAATGCGCTGGGTCTGACCATCGATATACGGGTGCAGGAACTGGTGGAAAACATCATGAATACAAGCATTGCCAAAGGTGCGGTAGTGGTAATGGATGTGCACAGCAAAGAGATTCTGGCCATGGCCAGCCGCCCGACTTACAATCAGTACCGGGTAAAAGAATATTTGTCCGCTCTGCAAAGCCCGCTCATGAATCGGGCGCTTTGCAGTTATTACCCCGGTTCACTTTTTAAAATTGTGGTCAGTACAGCCGTTACCGAAGAAAATTTAGTTATGGCCGGGGAGAAATTTGTGTGCCACGGCCAGTACGTATTTAACGACGATCTGGCTATTAATTGCTGGAAAGAGGAAGGACACGGTGAATTAAGCTTTGAACAGGCCTTGGCCAGATCCTGCAATCCGACTTTTATTAGTATCGGTTTAAGACTGGGAAAAAATCAACTGCTGCAATATGTTGATAAACTACATTTGACCAGCACCGAATTGATCGGCATGTCAGGACAGCAACGCGACAGTTATGTCCGCATTGATCCCGGAGATGCAGCTTTGGCCAACGCCTGTCTGGGCCAGAAAGGTGTTATGCTGACCCCCTTGCAGATCGCTTCTTTGCTGGCAACCGTAGCCGATAATGGGTACTGGGCTCCGCCTCGCATCGTTAAATATACGCTGGATGAGTCGGGAGAGCGTCAGGATCTTAAGGCTCAGTCCGGAGAACAGGTCATAAGTTCCGGCACGGCGAAGAAAGTGCAATCCATGCTGGAAGCGGTGGTTACAGAAGGCACCGGCCAATCTGCCCGGCTGAGTGAAGTTGGAATTGCCGGCAAAACCGCTACCAGCCAAACCGGTCGGATAAAGGGAAATGATGAAGAAGTACTGAATACCTGGTTTGCCGGTTATCTGCCCACAGATGAACCCCGCTGGGTGATTGTAGTTTTGGCGGAAGAAGGAAAATCCGGAGCAGAGGACTGCGCCCCGGTTTTTAAAGAAATTGCCCGGGGGATGCTGGTAATAAACCCCTGAAGCAGATTATGTCATATTAGATAAATAATAGATCTTGGTGCGGTATCGATGTGTCATGCTGGGGGCTAACGGATGACATCTATTGCCGTAAGGGATCAGAAGGGAAGCATAGAGTCTCCTTGAACCCATCGCAGCGAGATCCCCCCTACGGGGAATACATATGTGATCTAAAGGTCACAATTAGGGTAGCTTCGCTAGCGCTTAGGATGACAATGGAGACTCAGGATGACATGAATGGTATTTTCGTGTTAAACGCATTATGCAAAAGTATCGCGTGTTTAATCGAAATCAATCATTTCCCAGACTCGACGTTTGATGAAAAGATCCAGCAAATCTCCGTCCAGCTCACCGTCTTTGACCATGAAGCCCAGTATTTTAAGAGCCTGATCAATAGACATGGCTTTTTTATAAGGACGATCCGCCGCCGTCAGTGCATCAAAAACATCTGTCAATGCCAGAATACGTCCCTCCAGAGGAATAGCATCGCCGCTTAGTCCAAGCGGATAGCCCTTGCCATCCAGATGCTCGTGGTGGATGCCGGCAAAAAAGGGAACATCCTTAAGTTTATTGGTGAAAGGAATTTTCTCCAGCATCCGCTGGGTAACCAGAACATGGTCTTGCATAATTTTTCTTTCGTCTTCATTCAGGGTACCCTTGGCAACCGACAGATTCATCAGTTCCTCCACAGTAAGCCAGGGCCTTTCCTGCCCGTTTTCATCCACATACCTGCGAGCGGCAATCTGCTGCAGCTGTTGCTGTATTGCTCCGTCAATAAAAATGGCCGGGTTGTCAGCCCTGATGATCAATTCACGGGTTTGGGCAATGATTAATTGCTGCTCCTCCCAGTTCTTTTCCAGGGCTTCGAGTTCGTCATCATATTTGTCACCAGCAATGACCAGGGCCAGCATCTTCTCCAGGTATTCGTTCTTCTGCTTCTGTGCAATATAGTCCAGGCGCTGCATAACCAGCTCCAGGCGGCGTTCAATACGGGTACATTTATTCATTACTTCGAGCGGTGTGGCAATTTTTCCAATGTCATGCAGCCAGGCGGACATCACCAGTTGTTTGGTACGTTCCTCATCAAATTGCACTTCTGCCCAGCAGCCTTCTTCTTCATCGTCTATGACAGATGCCAGCGCACCGCTCAAAAGCGCTACCCGGCGGGTGTGGTTGGCGTTATAAGGGGTACGGGAGTCAATGGCAGTAGCCATAACTTCCACAAAAGAATTAAACAGCTGCTCAATATCTCCGATAAGCTGTTGATTGGTCATCGAAATTGCGGCCTGCGAAGCCAAAGAAGAGATTACCTTTTCGTAATCAGAGGAGAAGGGAACAGGCTGCTTGTTTTCATCCAGAGAATTGATCAGCTGCAGCACCCCGATTACTTCCCCGGCGTGGTTCTCCAGGGGAATCACCAGCATGGAAACGGTGCGGTAACCAGTAATTTGGTCATAATTTTTCGGACCGGAAAAATCAAACCCTTCGGCTGCATAAACATCCG
>JAAYCZ010000278.1 GCA_012729495.1 Syntrophomonadaceae bacterium
AACTGATCGAAGCCTATGACCACATAGGCATCGTATCAACTCTGGATCAGTCCCGGGGTCTGGTGGTGATCAGATCAACCGAAGACTGCCTGCCCGATCTGGAAGAAATCCTGCACCATCTTCCTTTCCCCATCGAATTATTTTGGGAACAGCCGGAATAAACACCCCTATAAACACATCTGAAAAGCTTTGCTGATCCGATTCCAGACCGGCCCATCCGTGACTGGCCTGATTTGTTGTATGATAGGCTATAAGCGAATAACTTAACTTGGTGACAGGCACCAAATTAAGCTATTTGGCATTGATATGAAAGGCGGCCTGCAGGTATAAGCCTTCCTCTTATTGCCAATGCTAAGAGCAGATAAAATGCTCCTGCATTTTCAACCGGAGGGCAGCCGCTTGTTTAAAAGAATCAATTTTATGATGGGCTTTTTTCTCGTAATATTTACCCTTTTGCTATCCAGGTTATTCTATTATCAAATCGTCAGAGGGGAAGATCTGACTGCCCAAGTGGTGAGAATGCGCAGTCAGTCGGTTGCCCTGCGTGAATTTCCACGCGGGGAGATCCTTGATCGTAATCAATGCAGCTTAACCCAAAATACAGGCTATTACAGCCTCTATTGCCGCCCCCAGGCCATCCCGCCGCGACAGGGCTCCAGGCAATCAGGTATGCTTGAACTGGCCGCCTGGACGGCAGAGCAGTTGGAAGGCGGCGATAAACAAGAAATTTTCAGGCTGTTAAGCCAAGCATCTGCACGCGGCAATTTGTTAATAAAACTGCACTCCGGGTTAAGCTCGGCCGAAGTTATGAGGCTGCAGGCAGTTCCTCATCCTGCCCTGGAAATAGTACCGCAGTTGAAACGTTATCGTCAGGACGGGTTCCTGGCTCATGTTATCGGTTACGTAAGTGCTGATGGTGTTGACGGACAGGCCGGCCTGGAGAAAAGTTACAACCAGATTCTGCAAAAGGGAGGCGCACGCCTGGAAATACTGGCCATGCATGATGCGCGCGGGCAGTCCATCCCGGGAATTAATCTAAAGATAAAAGCGGAAGCCCAAGAAAAGAATGCGCTGGGTCTGACGATTGATACGCGGGTGCAGGAACTGGTGGAAAATATCATGAATGCAAGCATTGCCAAAGGTGCGGTGGTGGTAATGGACGTGCACAGCAAAGAGATTATGGCCATGGTCAGCCGCCCGACCTACAATCAGTACCGGGTAAAGGAATATTTGTCCGATCTGCAAAGCCCGCTTATGAATCGGGCGCTTAGCAGTTATTACCCCGGTTCGCTTTTTAAAATTGTGGTCAGTACGGCCGTCACCGAAGAGAATTTAGTTATGGCCGGGGAGAAATTTGTGTGCCACGGCCGGTACGTATTTAACGACGATCTTGCTATTAATTGCTGGAAAGAGGAAGGTCACGGTGAATTAAGCTTTGAACAGGCTTTGGCCAGATCCTGCAATCCGACTTTTATTAGTCTCGGTTTAAGACTGGGGAGAAATCAATTGCTGCAATATGTTGATAAGCTACATTTGACCAGCACCGAATTGATCGGCATGCCAGGGCAGCAAAGCGACAGTTATGTCCGCATTGATCCCGGGGAAGCTGCTTTGGCCAACGCCTGTCTGGGCCAGAAAGGCGTTATGCTGACCCCCTTACAGATCGCTTCTTTGCTGGCAACCGTAGCCGATAATGGGTATTGGGCCCCGCCTCGCATCGTTAAATATACGCTGGATGAATCGGGAGAGCGTCAGGATCTTACGGCTCAGTCTGGAGAACAGGTCATAAGTTCCGGCACGGCGAAGAAAGTGCAATCCATGCTGGAAGCGGTGGTTACAGAAGGTACCGGCCAATCTGCCCGGCTGAGTGAGGTTGGGATTGCCGGCAAAACTGCTACCAGCCAAACCGGTCGGATAAAGGGAAATGATGAGGAAGTGCTGAATACCTGGTTTGCCGGTTATCTACCCACCGATGAGCCCCGCTGGGTGATCGTGGTTTTGGCGGAAGAAGGAAAATCTGGAGCAGAAAACTGTGCCCCGGTTTTTAAAGAAATTGCCCGGGGGATGCTGGCAATAAACCCCTAAAGCAATATCAGGTCTCACGTATTTAATCGAAATCGATCATTTCCCAGACTCGACGTCTGATGAAAAGCTCCAGCAAATCTCCGTCCAGCTCACCGTCTTTGACCATGAAACCCAGTATTTTAAGGGCCTGTTCAATCGGCATAGCTTTTTTATAAGGACGATCCGCCGCCGTCAGTGCATCAAAAACATCTGTCAATGCCAGGATGCGTCCTTCCAGAGGAATAGCATCGCCGCTCAGCCCGAGCGGATAGCCCTTGCCGTCCAGATGTTCGTGGTGGATGCCGGCGAAAAAGGGAACCTCCCTGAGTTTATAGGTGAAAGGAATTTTCTCCAGCATCCGCTGGGTAACCAGAACATGGTCTTCCATAATTTTTCTTTCGTCTTCATTCAGGGTACCCTTGGCAACCGACAGATTAACCAGTTCCTCTACTGTAAGCCAGGGCCTTTCCTGTCCGTTTTCATCCACATACCTGCGAGCAGCAACCTGCTGCAGCTGTTGCTGTATTTCTCCATCAACAAAAAAGGCCGGGTTGTCAGCCCGGATGATTAATTCACGGGCTTGGGCAACGTTCAATTGCTGATCTGCCCAGCTCTTTTCCAGAGCCTCCAGTTCGTCATCATATTTATCACCCGTACTGACCAGGGCCAGCTTCTTCTCCAGGTATTCGTTCTTCAGCTTCTGTGCAATATAGTCCAGACGCTGCATAATCAGCTCCAGATGGCGTTCAATACGGGTACATTTATTCATTACTTCAAGCGGCGTGGCAATTTTACCGATGTCATGCAGCCAGGCGGACATCACCAGTTGTTTGGTACGGTCCGCATCAAAACACACCTCAGCCCAGCAGCCTTCTTTTTCATCATCTATAACAGATGCCAGCGCACCGCTCAAAAGCGCTACCCGGCGGGTATGGTTGGCATTATAAGGGGTACGGGAGTCAATGGCGGTGGCCATAACTTCCACAAAAGAATCAAACAGCTGCTCAATATCCCCGATAAGCTGTTGATTGGTCATCGAAATTGCGGCTTGCGAAGCCAAAGAAGAGATTACCTTCTCGTAATCATAGGAGAAGGGAACAGGCTGTTTGTTTTCATCCAGAGAATTTATCAGCTGCAGAACCCCGATTACTTCCCCGGCGTGGTTCTCCAGGGGAATCACCAGCATGGAAACGGTGCGGTAACCAGTAATTTGGTCATAATTTTTCGGACCGGAAAAATCAAACCCTTCGGCTGCATAAACATCCG
>JAAYCZ010000279.1 GCA_012729495.1 Syntrophomonadaceae bacterium
TAATATTCAGCGGAACGGTGCCCGGCGTCAAAGGCACTAGGAGAACCAGTGGTTCGCTGACTGAATCAATCACCAGGGGATCGGCACTCATCCCCGAAATTTTCAGCGCATAGGTTCCGGTTTCAACAATTTCCGAATAGAAGAATGCTTGGCCCGCTTCATCAGAGGCATTGCTATCCATGATGCGGTACTGTCCGTCAAGCAATTGCATTAAGTCAACGCTGGCTCCTGTCATCGGTTCACCCAGCCGATCCAGCAGCGTTACATTGACGCTCGGTTCGATATTTGATGTCGCTTCAGCCTGCACCGTAAAGAGGAAAGGTGGACTTTCACAGATACCGTTGGTCAGAGTGCCTGCATCCAGATATACTTGGGCAGAATACTGACCGGGTGATTGCTGCGCAGGAATATACCACTCAGCAAAATAATAACGGCAGGTCTGTTCATAAGAAGTTTGGGGCATGACCTGTGCCCCTTGAGGGTCATAGATTCTTATCGCAGGACGGATGTAGCTTACTGCCTGGGTACTTAAAACGAAGTCGCCTCGGCTGCGTTCATAAACATAGATTTGTTCTTCCTGCGGTGTACTGCCAGATGGGTCAGTCTTTTCCGCCGGTTTGTCGGCCACCATTCGAGCTATGACAGAACCGCTGCTTTGGGCAGACGCCGGCAAAGATGCTGGTGTATAGGACTGATAGGCAATCCCGGTGGTGGTGTTGCCAAAAGCATCATTAAAGGCCGGATTCATCCAGTAACTCTCCCCGGCGACAGGCATTTCATCCTGCCATTGGCTCAATGAGCCGCTGAGCGGTGTACCAAACTGCAAAACTTTTTTGTCACCTGCTGCCAGGTCCATATTAGGAGATTCCAGTCCCCAGTTCCATTCTTTATTATTTTCCGCATCACGTTTGATTGCTTTTATAACTGCATTGTAACTGCCCGGAGTAACAGTCAGGCAAGTGTCGCTGTTAATTTCCTTAAAACCGTAATAATCATCACCGCTGTCCCTGAGCAGCAAAGTTGAACTGTAATAATCGCTGTCAGAAGCCAGCTTTACGGTTGCTACATCACCCGACTGCGGAGTGAAATCGATCGTCGTGGTTGTTGTATCAATCAGTACATCATGCTGCACCAGGTAATATGTGCTTTCTTCATCCAGCAGACGGAAATTGTATCGTCCCGGGCTGAGATTCAGTGTCGCTTCACCAGCGGCGTTGAGTACGGCTACTTTTTTCTCCTGCAGCTCGTAGGCAACGCCAGGGGAAGGATTGGCATCCGCGAAACTGGCTTCCAGCAGATCAGCCATGATAATGGCATTGCCCAGCGCAGTACCGTCTGTTTTCAATCCTTTCAGACTCACTGCCTGGCTGGCAGTGCCGTCCAGGATATAAGTCCCGGGCGCCCGCAGCGTTTCATAATAGAAGAAATTCGGTTCCGTGCCCAGTGCTGTGACCAAGTAGTCATTGCCGTCTTTGGCCATACTGTTGGGGATGTTTATCTGACCCTGGAAATCGGCCTCATCTTCCCAAACGCGTTCATAAATAATTTGTCCATAGTCTTCATTAAAATAACGATGATAAACCCCCACCAAGGCTCCGGCAGCCAAGGAAGCATCCGGTTTTTTAACGGCAAGATGCAAGCCGCTGCTGGATTCATTGGCAAGTTTGAAATCATAAGTGCACGCAGCCAATTGAACGCCAGAGCCATCCACGGAACGGGCTTCCACGGTGTATTCCCCGTCCGGGAGCGTATTGCCATTGAGTAAAGCAGTGCTGTCCCACTGGTAAGTGTAAATACCGCTGGCCAGCGGGCCGGTTACCGTCCCCAAATGAATATTTTCCCCATAAGGATTCAGCCAGAATTGCACTTCTGCCACCTTGGCCGGATTGCTGACTTTTGCGACGAAGGGAATTTCACCGGACAAATGAGCATCATAGGTGGTGTTGGCGAATTCAATGGTATCGTAGATGTTTTGTTCCTCACCAAGATTGTAGACAGCTTTATTGGCATTGAGGACATAATAGTGGTAACTGCAAACCGTACCCCAATAGTAAACTTTACACCCCTCCGGGTAGTCACTGCGACCGCTGATTA
>JAAYCZ010000280.1 GCA_012729495.1 Syntrophomonadaceae bacterium
CTAGAGCATTCTCATAATCAATTTCAGGTGGGAACAGGTCGGTTACATCAAGGGTGTTGCCGGTAGCTAAATCGAAGTGACAGGTCTTTTGCCACTGGGAACCGTGAGCGGCTCCACATATGTATGTTTCTCCGGTAAAGGTAATAGCCAAGATATTTGCTACCGACTCACAATCAAATCCAACTGTAACCTGGCAACCCCCATCGTTGAAACGGCGCAGGTCGTCCCATTCAACTCCAAGAAACTTCGCTATTTGCTCGTTTATTATCGATTCTGCCTGATTATTAAAACACGAAACTAGCGGATAATTAATCTGGATATGGTATCCGTGATATTCTAGATTACTTGGCAATAGGAAGCTGTTAGGCTGCAGGAATACATGGCAACCGTTGCTCTGCCGAATCTGTTTGGATGTAACCATTACGCCGTTCCCGTATTCAACTGTTTCGCCGGTGCTGTAGACTGGTTTTTGGTTATTTAGAATCAGGAAAGCCACTATTGCAACCAAAGATATTAAACCTATAGCTATATAATAGTGTTGTCTCAGCGTATACCCTATTGTTTTATTGTCTTTTACATGTTTTCCTATTACACTTATTTTGTTCATACAAACATACACCCGCCTTTGGCCACCCATGTTCTTCAGCTATGCTCTTTGCGCCCTTACTTCTGTACTGCCTCCCAAAAGCTATCAACAATTAATAATCAATATATACGGGACGGTACAAAAACAGGCATATATAAACTGACTCAAATTTATCCCTAAAAAGGGCATTTTGATAGAAACCATTCTGTGAGCATTTTTTCGTATTATAAAACAACCGTGAAGATCAGTCCTTTTTTCTGTAAAACAGTTTATTTGGGATTAAGTTGTTTTCTGTACAACATTCTATAAAAAGGTGTAGTGTTGTAATTCTGGCTAAATCGGTAATGTACAATATTCAGCTATTTACGCCTTAGGCTGATATTGGAATAATCCATATGCGGGCAGTTATAATTTATCAAATATTATTAAAGATATCGGGAAATAGAATTAAACAATTCACTGTGGGTAAGGAAAAGGGTTATCAATATGTTATATGTTACCGGTGATACGCATGGTGCACTGGATATCAGAAAACTGAATACTACTAATTTCCCTGAACAATATAGCATGACCAAAGAAGATTATGTAGCAATAATGGAGGATTTTGGGCTGGTTTGGGATGACAGTAAAGAGGATTTGTACTGGAGAAAGTGGCTGGCCGGTAAGAATTTTACCACCTTATTCATAGATGGCAACCATGAAAACTTCGCCTTGCTGAAACGGTATGAGGTGGTGGAATGGCACGGCGGCAAGGTACATTTCATAAATGACAGCATTATACGCCTGATGCGGGGACAAGTTTATGAGATAGATGGGCAAAAGGTTTTTGCCATGGGGGGAGCCCCTTCCGTAGATGAAAAATATAGAATAGCCGGCAAGAGCTGGTGGCCGGAAGAGAAGCCTTCCTATGAGGAATATAAGGAAGCCTTAAGGAATCTGGAAAAACATAATTGGAAAGTGGATTGCGTTTTTACCCACACCATATCCAATAACATTATGAGGCTTATGCAGTACAAAAAAGAAGCATCGGAAATAAATAATTTCTTCGATCTGATAGAGGAGAAACTCACCTTCAAGCACTGGTATTTTGGCCATTTCCATGCAGACGAGCAGGTAAAACACAAGTACCGGCTGTTATATATTGATGTGATACGTAAAGAAGCCCAGTTGCCCCTTAAGGTTATAGATTGCGAGGTAAAGACTATGATGGATCCGGAGGAATCGAGAGAGCTAATCAAATATATTGATATTCCCAAGTATGGACTGGCTCTCGTGCAGCTTACTGGTATCTTCTGGATCAGAGCCTAAAAAGGCTACAAGAAAACTGCCCAATTCTTCGCCATCTGGATGATCCGCAACGGTTGCTACCAGTTTTTCGATTGCTCGCCCTTTTTCCCGCAGGGTTTTAAGAAGATAACGATAACTGTTCGGGGAGCTTTTGATGCCAAAGAGGTCAAACACGAACTGCTTCCAGGCGTGCACTTTCTCGGGAGTAGCCTGGCATTGCAAGGCTGCTCTAACCGCGGCAGCGTTGGCCTCTGGGCCGTAAAATCTATTCTTAGCCATCTTTAAAACCTCCACCTTGCTTTATGCCTGATTTTCAGGAAGCTCTAGCCATCCGGGATGTTTAGGAGCATGACGGAATTGCGCCAATAAGTCTATAATCGCAGGTAGGATAAGAGGCTATTCAATCTTCCTGCCGAGACTTTAGCATGACCCTAATTGCCCGGTCAAAGCCTCTGACGAGGGCTAGAGTATTCCGGAGAACGAGAACCGAATAAGGATCAGCCCTGGTACGATGTTTACGATGAAATCCCGCTTATCGTTGTAATTAATTCGCGCTATTCTTGGGATCGTGATTTTATTGACAAGATTAAAATACTCGAAAAAACCCACCGGACTGTTTGGATCATATGCCCCATAGGGGATCGGGAGGAAAGTTCCCTGCCAGTCTCCGTTAATTATTTTAATAGTGAGCCTGGGAATAGTTTAAATCTGCTTGAAGAAATGTATTGGACCCTGAATTACCCTCTGTATAGAATTGATGAGCCCGATGTGGATTCTGAATATTACCAAATGGTGTTAAAAACTGCTGTGGCCCAGCATGGATATGAAATTGCACCAGAGGTTGACCTGGCGGAACTCTTAAAAGCACTCAAGAAACGGAGGGGGCGAAAATTCGCTGGCAATCAGACTATCACCGAATTGGCCGACAAAGCCATTGCATTGAAAAAGAAAAGTACCGGAACCATTTTACAACCAGAGGATTTCTCTTTCATAAGCCAATCCTTAACCGATCTCTGGCAGAACAGACCCCAGGAACATAATAGTGCGGCAATCAGTGCAGTTGAACGGATGAACAAACATATCTACGGCCTGGAACAGATCAAAAAGCAGGTCATCGAGACCGTGAACGTATTAAAGCTGCGGGAGTACCGCGAGAAGAGAGGGTTAACAACCGATGGATTAACTCCCCACAACACCTGTCTGTTCATTGGCCCTCCAGGTGTAGGCAAGACGGAAATAGCCAAATATTTTGCTGAGATTCTCTTTGAGGAAAACCTGTTGCCAGGCAAAAAATTCCTGAATCTGAACTCGGCAGAACTGAAAGGTCAATATGTAGGGCATACAGCCCCCAGAATTACCCGATTGTTTGAAGAATATGATGCTATATTCCTGGACGAAGCCTATTCCCTGGCGGCTTCCCACAATGGACAAATGGATATATTTTCTCAGGAAGCCCTGGCCCAGCTATGTGTCGAGCTGGAAGAACACGCCCGGGACAAACTGGTAATACTGGCAGGTTACGGTGGTGACATTAGAGCGGAAGATAATAAAATGTGGGAGTTTTTGCGGGCTAATCCGGGTATTGCTTCGCGAATAACTTTCCACTTCAACTTCCCCAGGTATTCACCGGATCGAGAAATGCCAGAAATCTTTAAACTCATGGCACAAAATGCCGGATGGATACTGGAAGAAGGCTGGCGGGATGTTGTTGTCGACTTTTTTACCAAGCGAGGCAAAGACGCAAACTATGGTAATGCCCGGGAAGGGCGCCGTTTACTGGAACAGGCTATTGTTATCCAGGCGGGGAACTTGGATTTTTCCGTGGAACTGTCAGATGATGAATTGAAAACATTGAACTGCCATGACTTAAAAGAAGCAACAGCTCGCATCCTTGAGGCTGAGAACCATCTTAAAAACCCGGATAAGCCTCCGATTGGATTCAGATAATTCCTGATAGAGATTAGTCAGTAATATTCCGGAGAAATCCTGGGCAATCATGACAAATGGTCGAAGCACGTTGATTTGGACAAGTATTTTGCATGCGTGAGCCAGATCAAGGAGATAAGTGACGCTGGCCAGCACATTGTTTTATGCCATTATCCTATGGTAGAGTGGCTCCGTTACTACCGAGACAGTGTGCTGGTGTTCGGCCATATTCATAACAGGATTAAGGGGGATGCATTTGATTATTACTTGAAACACGAAAACATGCTCAATGCAAGGGGAGATATTAACCATTACCGGCCGGTAACCTTTTAACAACTGGTGGAAAACAATAAATACTTTCGGGAGAATAACATGCAGAAGTACCAAGGGAATGGAGAATAAGGCTTTTAGCGGCAGCCGATTGCTGTGAAAACAGCCTTCACAGTGGCGAAAATACGACGATATTATTGTCATTACTGTGAAAATGGTTTTTGTTGTGTCATCGCGAGGAGTGCAGCGACGTGGCGATCGTTTGACCAGCATGTTTGCTGAGCCGATGGGCTGAAAGAAGCCCTATCACCTAACCAGCGGGAAGATAACCCGAGGGCAAGGGCGTCACTGGTAACGGTGGGGTCTGAAGGAAGCC